>JAZRBT010000175.1:0-10112 GCA_045635245.1 Candidatus Coprenecus sp. | reverse complement strand
AAGTCTAACAGGATCAGCATACACAGCACAAGAGAGTCTTATCTGCTCTGCCTCATCCCAATCGTTTATAGGTTGCAAAGTTAATGAATTTATTATTTCCACATACTCAGTTCTCAAAAGGTTTTGAGAATCTATAGCCTGTGTGATTTTTTCTATTGCCTGCGCAACCGGAATCTTTCCTACCATATCCACTGCCTCACTTATACATTTATATATATGAGGTGCCACTGCCCTTTGTTCCGCTGTAAGAAGTTCATTTCTCGAACTCAAAGCCAAACCATCTTCCGCTCTTGCGATAGGACATCTGACAATCTCGATAGGATAATTCAGATTCTTTGTAAAATATTCAATGATTGCCAGTTGCTGAAAATCTTTCTCTCCAAAATAAGCCTTGTCGGGACGGACAATATCAAAAAGTCTGGTAACAATCTGAGCCATACCATTGAAGTGTCCGGGACGGCGTGGTCCTTCACCATACTCGTCAAGTCCCCCAAGATCAAACACCTTGCTATCAAAGTCACCTCCTTCGGGATAAACATCTGATACACCGGGAGCAAAAACAATCTCCACACCCAACTTTTCGACAAAAGCACAATCCTGTTCCAAAGTTCTGGGGTAAGTATTGAAGTCGTTCTTGTTATTGAATTGAGTAGGATTTACAAAGTCAGAAACCACTACAACATCACACTCTTCCACTGCTTTTCTAACAAGTGAAGCGTGTCCTTCGTGCAATGCTCCCATAGTTGGAACAAAGCCTAATGTTTTTCCTTCGAAACGTAAACGGGCCGCATTAAAGTCGGCAAGATTTTTAGCAACTATCATAATACTTTTCAAAATTAGGACAAACATACATATTTTCATTGAAAAAATATTGGACAATTAAAAAATTAGTTCTAATTTTGAAAGATAACAATCGATTTTATATGAGACAACTACTTTTAGGCGATGAAGCTATCGCCCTATCAGCAATCCATTCCGGTATTTCTGGGGTTTATGCCTATCCCGGCACCCCTTCAACCGAAATAACAGAATATATCCAACACATGCAGAAGACCACCCCAGAATCTGAGAAAGTTTTCTGCAGATGGTGCACTAACGAAAAGACCGCTATGGAAGCGGCTCTTGGTATGTCATATATGGGAAAAAGAGCATTGGTTTGTATGAAACACGTAGGTATGAACGTGGCCGCCGATGCATTTGTAAACTCTGCAATGACAGGAACCAACGGAGGTTTGGTTGTAGTTGCTGCCGATGACCCATCTATGCACTCTTCTCAAAATGAGCAAGACTCAAGATTCTACGGTAAATTCTCATTCATCCCCACCTTTGAACCTGCTTCACAACAAGAAGCTTACGATATGGTTCGTGATGCATTTGAATTCTCTGAAAAGTATAAAATCCCTGTACTTTTGAGAGTAACCACCCGTATGGCTCACTCTCGTGCAGAAGTTGAGACATCTGAGAACCGTCGTCCTCAAAACACTTGTTCATTCCCTGAAAATCCCCGTCAATGGATTCTTCTTCCTGCAAACTCAAAAGTTCGTTACAACACCCTTTTGGAAGAGCAACAACTTTTCGAGCAGGAGTCAGCAAATGACCCACGTAACCAATACATCCCGGGCGCAGATAAAAGTATGGCTGTCGTAGCCTGCGGTATCGCATATAACTACTTGATGGAAAACTATCCTCAAGGCTCACCTTATGGTGTTTTGAAAATCTCACGCTACCCTATTCCTGATGCACTTATCGACCAAATGTTGGCTGACGGTGTCAAGAAAGTAATGGTAATGGAAGAAGGACAACCTGTTGTAGAAGAAATTATGCTTCAAAAAATATCTTCTAAGGTTGAAGTTGTTGGCCGCTTGACAGGAGTTCTTCCCCGCGTTGGCGAACTTAACCCCGATTCAGTAAGAAAAGCTTTGGGCTTGGAACCTCTTAAAGCTCACGAGTCAGACAATATCGTAGTTTCAAGACCTCCTGCACTTTGCCAAGGTTGCGGTCACAGAGATATGTACAGCGCACTTAACGAGGTTGCAGCAGAATTTGAAAACTCAAGAATCTTCAGTGATATCGGATGTTACACCCTTGGAGCACTTCCTCCATTCAGAGCTATCCACTCAACCGTAGATATGGGTGCTTCCATCACAATGGCCAAAGGTGCATCTGATGCAGGACAATTCCCCGCATTTGCTGTTATCGGAGACTCTACCTTCACCCACTCAGGAATGACCGGTCTATTGGACTGTGTCAACAACAATGCCAATGTTGTGATTATCATCTCTGACAACCTTACAACAGGTATGACCGGTGGTCAGGACTCTGCAGGTACAGGTAAACTTGAGGCTATCTGCGCCGGTATCGGTGTTGATCCCGCACACATCAGAGTGGTAGTTCCACTTCCTAAAAATATGGAAGAGATCAAACAGACACTTCGCGAAGAAATTGCATACAATGGCGTATCTGTAGTAATCCCTCGCCGCGAATGTATCCAAACATTCAAACGCCACGCAAGAGAGAAAAAGAACAACAAATAATTAGCATATTATCAAGATGAAAAAAGATATAATATTAGCAGGTGTTGGCGGACAAGGTATCCTTTCAATTGCAACAGTAATCGGAGAAGCCGCTCTCACTAACGGACTTCACATCAAACAAGCTGAAGTTCACGGAATGAGCCAAAGAGGTGGTGATGTTCAAAGTAACCTTCGCCTATCTTCAGATCCCATTTCCAGCGACCTTATTCCTACCGGAGGTGTTGATATCATCATCTCATTGGAACCTATGGAAGCTTTGAGATATGTTGGTTCACTATCAAAAGAGGGTTGGATCGTTACATCTACCATCCCTTTCATCAACATTCCCAACTACCCCGACACTGAAGAGGTAATCAAACACATTCAGGCAATCCCCAACAATGTGATGTTGGATGTAGAAACATTGGCAAAGAATGCAGGTGCTCCAGCACAAGCATCAAATATGGTACTTCTTGGTGCAGCAGTTCCTATGCTTGGTATCGAATACGAAGCAATCAAAGAAGCTGTAAGAAAAATCTTCGCACGCAAAGGAGAAGAGATTGTAAACAGTAACCTTGCAGCATTGGATGCAGGATACCAATACAGTATCGAATCGACCAAATAACAAAACAATTCAAAATAGAAATGTCGGGTCCTTTCTTTAGGGATCCGACATTTTTATTTCATATCACCTGTGCAAAACTACTCAACTCCTTTACCTATTGCCAACACCGCCACAGGCAAACAGCTTGTTTCCAAAGCATCCCTGAGTCCTTGCGGATCAGCCACTCTCAAAGAAGTTCCATTGAGTCCCATCTCTGTCGCTCTCAACGACATACTCTGAATCGAGATTCCCAAATCGACACACTCGGTCATTTGCAAACTACGGGCACAAACGACTACAAATGCTCCGACAGATTCAGCATCCAGTACCTGTTCCACTCCGTTCAGAACGACCTTCGCATCAATATAAGGCAATACCTTGGCAACCTTTTCCCCAGCAGCTCCCACAAATTCAAAATTCGCAGCACTGCCGAAAAATGAGAGATGTTCATTGACCTGAATAATATCATTCAGATGCGACTCCCTCACCACAACTTTTGAATCAAAAAGGGCAAAGCCCCTGTTCTTCTGCAAAAGGGACTTAAACAGCGCTTTTGACTTTTTGGAAACACTCTTTTGAGGAGCAGAACGGAACTCCTCCATTTTCTTTTCAAGATAATTATCTGCCATAACCTCTATTTTACTTAACGGGAACAAATGAAATTGCCTGACCACCATCGGGAGCCATCCCCACAACCAACAAATCCCCTTTGGTCACATACCTTTCTTTAATTATATAACACCTTTTATCGGGAGCGAAAGTTCCATCGGGCTGACGTATTACAGGGGCATTCAAATCGTCCCCATAAATCTTTGCAATATATGTAACCCCCTCTTCCAGAAAATCCAAATCCAATTCAAGAGTCCTCCCCTGGGAATTTGTACCTGCCCCCACAAAGAATTTCTCTCCTGAGCCCCTTGCCACCACAATATACTCGCCAATCTCACCCATCAAAGCTTCAGACCAATGACAATCGGGATCAAACTCTCTGAAAAATTCAAAAGCGGGATGCCCCTCATAATTTTCCACCATATCGCAAGCCATCTGCAACGGAGAATAAATTATCACCCAATTTGCAATCTGACGAGCAAGAGTTGTCTTTATAAAACATTGGGAATTATCCCCATTCCACTGCTTGCGTCCCTTATCCACTGAGGCTCTCTCATAATAAATATCAAACACTCCTGGAGTATAATCCATCGGACCGGAAAGAAGTCTGACAAAAGGAAGAATTGTCAAATATTCAGAGCTGTTCCCCTTACTCCAGGCATTCCACTCCATACCTCTTGCCCCCTCCCGAGTCATCATATTGGGCCACGTTCTGCGGATGCCGGTCTCCTTGATAGGCTCGTGAACATCCAACGCTATCTCATATTCGGATGCCATCTCCACAACTCTCTGATAATGCTCCACCCCCTTCTGTGAATGATGCCTGATATTGTCGGGCATTCCTCCTGCATATCCGGTTTTCAGATAATGGATCCCCAACTGATTATATCTCTGGAAAGCCTCCTCCATCTTCGACTCATAATCGTAGATATTTCCCCCTGTTTCATTGTGCATCCACACACATACTCCCTTCTGACGGGCATATACGAGAATTGAATCGAGAGCAAAATCATCATAAGAATTGACATAATCGAAGACCTGGGAACCTCCCCAATTCTCCCAGCCACGATTCCACCCCTCAAACAACACACCTCCGATATTATTAGCAGCCGCAAAATCTATATATTTGAGAGCTTCCGAAGTTGTAGCCCCGTGCCTTGCCCCCTGCTTCCACTCTTTGGTTCCGATATGCATCTCCCACCAAACCCCAATATATTTTTGAGGCTTAATCCACTCGGTATTTTCAATTCTGGATGGCTCATTCAAATTTAGAATCATCGAAGAATTTATCAATCCAACTGCATCATCACTGATTTGAATAGTCCTCCAGGGAGTCACAAAGGTTCCCGGGACAACAGCCCTTACACCTTTATAATATGGTGCCAGATAACCTCGGAAAGAGAGAGAATCATCCTCATTCTCCAATACCATTTCCGGAAAATTATACAAAGCAGCCTCGTGGATTGCACAATATCTCTCATCCAACTTTAACACAAAAGGAGTCGATGCGGTATTAACCTCGATCAAGGGAGAAACCTTATACTCCATTTCATACGACTCGAAGTTGGCAACGGTGTACCACGCAGTTCCATTCCGGGAAAAATTAAATGAAGTCAACTCCTGAGAAACCCTCAAAGTGTCATAATCAGACTTATATTCATACCTGAATGCCACTCCATCATTAAACGCCCTGAACCTGATATCCAAACGGAGACCCGCCGAATCTTCCAAAGTAACAACCATCTGATTATGCTCATCCACCATATTCTTATTCTCTCCCCAGGGTTGTCTCCATCTCTCCTGAAAATAACTGCGATGAATTTCCTGTAACGAAAACCTATGACAAGAGTCTGTTCCTACGAAACCAAGACCCATAGCAGATGAATCAATCAAATTTTTACCACTTCTTACATCTTCAACTTTATAAAAAGGAACTCCTTCAGAAGAGAGTTCAAAATGAACACTCCACCTTCCATCGGGAGAAGACAAAATATTATTCTTTGACGAACAAGAAATGAGTATCGGAAAAAACAGCAGTAAGAGCAAGCGTTTCATAATGCAACAAGATTTGCTTACAAAAATAATAAAAGGCCTATGAAAAATTCATAGACCCGTGTCATATTCAGAGTTTTTTAATTAGCCTTGATAATTTGGGTCAAGGAATTCTGCTACCCAACAGAATTCCTGTTGACCCTGTCGAAAACAATTACAATTTCCGGAACAAAGTATCTGAACCGGAAGTAACACTTTTCATTCACATACTCGTTTACAAAATTAGCATCAGAGCCGTAAAACAAAAAAATCCTTCATATTACAAAATTATGACATCACTCAAAAATAGTATTACAATTATATTACAACTATATTCTACTCCTAATTATCAATATTTTACAAAACCGATAAAAATCTGAAAAAAGTCATCGTGTAATACTTATTTTTACAAATAAACTTTATTACATTTGTAACAAATTTAAGCTAACTGGTATGATAAAAGCGCTTTTTTGCATTATATTGGCACTATCCACAATAATTTCTTATGGAGCAAATATAGATTCACTCGCATATAACGAAACTCTGAAGATATTTTCATCTAACACACAGAAAAAGCAATTTCTGTTATACATAAAAAATAAAAATATATCAGACAGAACAGCATACCAGAATGCCCTGACACTGATTAAAGATATCGACAGCACCATTATCTACAATAAAGAGATAGCCGACATATTCCATTATGTCTCAAAATTTGAAGGGGACTCCCTGTTCAGATTCAAAGACGCAATCACCTATGGTGAGACAGCATACAAGATATATGACAAACTGGGATATGAAGAAGAAGAAGCAAAAGTTCTCACTCTTATTGGCGACTATAATTTCAAAATTGGCAATACTCACTTCTCCTTTGACAATGTGCTAAGAGCAATGGATCTTGCTAAAAAACACAAAGACACATTGACCATACGCGAGTGTACACTCATTTTGGAGAGGATACATTACTACTACTACCACGACGAAAAGACTGCTCGTGCCTACAATAAATTTGTATCTATCAGCAATGACACCCCTTCAGAACAGGAACAAAGAGCAAAAGCCCTGAATAACCTGTTCTACTACCCATTATCAAAAGAAGAGACAGACTCAATTATTCAAGTTGCTGAAGAGATATACCAAAAGCACAATATCAGGACCCATCTGGTAAGTGTTTACTTAAATGCTGTTTTGAAATATACCGAATTCACAGAGATGGAACTTGCCAATTTATATCTTGAGAAGAGCAGAACACACCTGAGAAACATCAAAGACTCCGGGTACTACTACTCAGCAGCAGGATATTACTATCTGATGAACGAGGAGTACGACAACTCTATCGAAGGCATTAACCTTGCGATAGAGTTGCTCAACAAAGGAGACTTCAGTCCCCAGATGTTACTCAGATCCTACGACATCCTACAATGGATTTATATGACAAGGAACGACTATGAAAACGCATACGAAAATCTCAAGAATCTCACCGACATATACATAGAACTTGTAAACGAAGAAAAGATTATAGATTTATCAAAATCGGTAAACGAGCTCCAAAACAAACGTCACGAGGAGCTGAGCGAAGCATATAAATATAAAATCAGGATTATCATCATCGCATTGATCATTATCCTTATAGCGACCATTCTATTTTTCTACACCTATATCCAGAGAAGAAAACTTCTCAAACAGAATCTGCAGTTGGAGGAAGAGAAGCACAAGAATGAACTCAAAGCCAAAGACGATATGATTAAAGTCAAACGTCTTCAACAATACCAAGAAAGCATTTTCATACAGAATCTCATCTCACAATTGAAAGATATCTGCAGAATGAGCGACAATAATAACACAAACTCGAAAATCCAGGAGATAATCAGACAACTCGAAGGACGAAACGATATCAGCAATTGGATAGAGGTAGAAAAAAGTCTGGAGGGAAACAATAACACATTCCTCGAAAACCTCGTTAAGGAACATCCCGATCTCACTATAAACGAGCGGAGACTATGCACATTTATGCACTTGAATATGTCTACCAAAGAGATCTCAAATATAACCAACCAGACCATAAATGGAATTAACGCCGCCAGGACCCGACTTCGTAAAAAGTTTGGTCTTACTGGCGACGATAAATCACTTATCACCTACCTTGACAAGTTTGACAAGTCGTGATATAATATAGTATTCTAGTTTAGAACATAGAAACCGGTTGGCTTTGGTGCATAATCTCCATTGAAATAATCTTCGGGATTACTTGCACCCTCTCGGGTCAAAGTGAATTTTTGTTTGCACAAAGGTCCCAAGTTTCCATTTGGATCCATAACGATACCCACAAACATCACCTCTACATCAAAAGAGACAACGTGATCATTTTGTAGAGTGTATTGACGATAACCGGCAACCAACAACTCTTTCAACTCTGCATCAGAATAATAAAGTTCAACATCTGCAGTCGCCAACATATAATAATAAGGTTCTGAAGCAGGAGTCACAGTCGCATTAAGAGGGAACAACGCATATCCTGAGTATCCGGCAAACTGAGAATTGTAAGGAATCAACTCATCAAAGTCGAAATATTTTCCAATTTCGATAGTAATGATACTTTCACCTATAATCTCCTCAGTTGTTGAAAATTCGATATAGAACAAATCTGTAGAAGGAGCTTCACCCTCATAACCGAATGCAAATAACACATAGTCGGTAGCAGGCTCAAGTTTACTCAAAGTATAAGAAGCATAACCGGTCTTAGCGATCAATGAGTACTCATTAAGAATCTGATTCATTTTCTCCTTATTTGTACCGGTGAATGTATTCCACTCATTCTTTGTTATATATGTGCCTACATACTCATCTTCATCATTTGATGGGGTAAAATGAATGACTGCACCTCTTGAACCCAAATTGGTCACTTCCAGATCAATTACCAAATCAGATGTACCGGCATCCTGGGTCTGAACATTTTCAATAATTACTGGAGAAGATGCAAATGCTGTTTGAGAATCCACAGCAAAAGCATAAAACTGATATTCAGTGTTTGCTGCCAAACTATGAGAGAATTCACTAACAGATGTAAAACAATAACGTGAAAGAATCTCAGAAACAGATACGTGGTGAAGATTACGATTGATATCGACACTCTCATTCCAATCCTTGACCACTTGCTCTGCAAAATCAGCATCAGCACCATAATATGAATAGAACTCATCCATATTGAAATATCCATAATAATAGTGACCATTATAATCTACAGGAGAGACCTCCATCAGCATATTGAATCCGGACATCTGATAGCTGAAATCAAAATCAACATCCTGTTGAGCAATGTTGCCGGTGGTAACCCATTGATATACAATATCACTTTCGCAGTTAGCATTTTGGATATTGATATGATAGCAGAAGAACAGATACTCTGTATTGGGAACAAGCTTATCTACGAGGTAACTGGTTTGGTCCCCACGCATAACAAAGTCAGCAAGATACTCGGCTAGAGTCATTCCATACGAATTTGCCATAATGGTAAGATACTCTTTATCATACTGTTTCAAAGAGTTCTGATCTGCAGTTACACCAAAAGCATCCATATACTCTTTAGTCACAATTCTGCATATATAATCCTTATCTTTTAGAACAGGAATGATATCAACATTAAAGTGGTCTGCCTGAATATTCATATTTTCCAAACTGAATGGAAGCTGAATGTCTGCCTCTTGAGAAATGTAAATAACAGCAGGTTCAGCATCTTCACAAGAAAGTTCAATTTCAGCGGTTCTTATCTCGAAAGTTTCATTAGGCAATACTGTAAATGAGACATTCTGTCCATCTGAATAATCAATGTTCTCAATCCAGTCTACCTCAGTAGTAACAGATAGCTGAGCAGAAGCATCTGCTCCTGTAACTTTGTAAGATGCTGAATAATCTCCACCTGATTGGGGAACTTCAAACTGGAAAGGAGTCACTTCAATGGAAATTTTTGTATCCTGTGGAGTGTCAGGGGTATCGTTCTGTCCACAGCTTATCACTCCAAAAGTGACTGACAGGATAAATAATGCAAGTAAGAATCTTTTCATATTATACACAAATATTAAATTTTGACTAATGTATAAAAAAAAAGCCCAAGAAAATCTTGGGCTTAAATTTGGTGGAGAGCATGGGAGTCGAACCCATGACCTCCTGCTTGCAAGGCAGGCGCTCTAGCCAACTGAGCTAGCCCCCCAAATTTGGTAGTCCCGCGCGGAGTTGAACCGCGGACCTCTACATTATCAGTGTAGCGCTCTAACCAACTGAGCTACGAGACTATAATGTAACTCAAGGTTACTATATAATTAATAGCATCAAGTGCAAAGGAAGAGGATAATCTCTCT
>JAZRBT010000174.1:0-1430 GCA_045635245.1 Candidatus Coprenecus sp. | reverse complement strand
TTGTTGACAGCATCGCAAAGTTTCTTTCCATAACCCGCAATTGCCCTTTTCCTATACATTATCGCCTGCTGACGTTTCTCTATCTGCTGACGATACGGACGCAAATATTTATCTGTATCAAAAATCATATCTCAAGTATAGATTAATTCTAAAATTATATCCTGTTTCTCCTGCAATATTCTTCTTCATTCCAAAAAGCCCCTCCACACCAAATGTTCCATAATCAAGAAATTCTCTCATATAATTCAGTGCAGCATAATGGCCCTGATCATAAAGATCATCATATCCCAATGAATCCAAATTCCATTGTTTCAAATAAGAATAGACTAGATTTATCTGATTTTTCTTGTTTATTTCCAAATGATATCCGGCATAAAACGCTGTGTTGTGTATCAATTTTATATGGGCCAGATCGGCAGTAACTATCGCATTGTAACCGAGATTGCTCAAATCCTGTATACAGTCTGCCATTCCATAGGTATGAATCCCCTGAAGGAAAAACTTATGAAAAAGTGCAGATGATGAATCAAACGAATAACTTCCGCTCAACTGTCCCGAAAAAGTATAATGAGGTGCAAATTTCTTCCCCATCTCACTGAATTTCATCAATCTCTGATTATATCCCACAAAGAAGTGATAAGGTCCTCTGTTATATGTCAATGTTATGGGAATATCGGGATAAGACTGCAGCACCTGATGCGACTCTGTATTTCCCGATTCGGTCAAAACTCCCGGAAATGTAACGGTCACATCCTGCGGAAACTCCAACGCAGCTGTAAGTTTATAATATTTTCCAAATTTATTGGTATATGAAACAAGCGGCAAAAGCCTTGTTGCCAAACTCATAGGTCCCTCGGGATCAATAGTGTTGATTGACGAATCATCTATATATGTAGTCCAGCCCTTACCTACCTTTATACCCAAAAATTCGACATAAGCGTGACGAAGTCTCATAGCATAACTCGTTCCTGCGAAATCGGTTTCGATATAGGCACTCACCACCCCTTTTTTGGTTATACCGATAACTTTGAAAGAAAGTCTCGTTTGAGACATATTCAAATCGAAATAATTGGGATTCAGCAATTTGCTTCCTATCGGAATGGAACTCACCATAAAATACGGCCCCTCCAAATTATTATTGTCATAATATCCCAAAGCAGCCACATAACCACCCACTCCGAAAATAAAACTGTCAGTGCGGTCCTTTATCAGGAATCTCGGAATGGTCGGGTCCTGAAAATGTTTGCTCGTGCTCTCTTCTATATAACTCTTTATTACGTATGAAAGGGTATCATAGCGGACAACACTAAAAGTGGCTGAGTCACTCTTGGACTTTGCCAAAGTGACAGTTCCGGCTCCCGAGCAGAGGAGCAGAACCATTGCGAGAGTTGTCAATATCCTTTTCATAACCTATCCGTTTAAAACACTGG
>JAZRBT010000173.1:0-3358 GCA_045635245.1 Candidatus Coprenecus sp. | reverse complement strand
GGCAAATTGGAAACAGATAAATCAGGATTCATTCTCATAAAGGTTTCTATTGCCTGGCGAGGCATCATCTCAGCGAGATATTTCTTGAGATCAATACGTTTCTTACCTAGAGTCTCTCTAGTCACCCTGTCTTTCAATTGGGTAGAGGTCATCGCAGGTTTCAAATCTATAACTGCCTCAACCTTGCTTCCTTTGAGCAATGCCTTTACAGCCTTACGGCTGACTCTGAAACCCAAAGCCCCCTCTATACCTCCAGTGGTAAAGGTGAGTTCACCTTGTTCACTTTGAACATTATTTCCCTCAACAAACAGATTCAGTGCAACATTTTTCAAAGTGAGTCCGATAAGGGAAAAATCATACAAATATGGTTTTAGCGCAGTCAGACTCGGAGATGTCTCTGCTATGCTATGTTTGAGTGACTTTGCTATCTTATGACCATCACCTGTAGAACCTGTGGCAGGATAAGACAATCCCCCTGTACAAAGAATAACCTTATCACAAGTATAATACTCGCAAGTAAGAAGCCCTTTATCGTTCATCACACTCACCATAAAACGCTCATCATTACGCTTTTCAACCTTTATAACTTCCGAATTTGAGAGGATATCAAGGTTGGGATACTCTCTGAGTTTATTCACTAATGTATCTCTGACATCAGCACTCCTTTCGGAAGCAGGAAAAATACGTTCTCCTCGCTGCTCGACAACTTCCATACCTGCCTCTGTCAAAAAATCGACTAGAGCCTGATTTGAAAAATGATAAAAAGAGTTCTTAAAAAAATTGGAATCGGGATGAATATGCAATTTAAAATCTTCCCACCGGCGGCTGTTGGTTATATTGCACCGCCCCTTACCTGTAAGGAGAATTTTCTTTCCGCACGACTCTTTCTTCTCCAAAAGAGCAACATTCTTTCCACTTTGAGCCGCAAAATATGCAGCCATCATCCCCGCAGGGCCTCCCCCCACTACAATTATTTCATACTTGTTCATCCGTCCAACAATATTTTTTCTATCTTTGTTTAATCATTTAAGCCTATTTAGCTCAGTTGGTAGAGCAGCTCATTCGTAATGAGCAGGTCACTGGTTCGATCCCAGCAATAGGCTCTCCTACATAGCTATACAATACCCTGTTTCAAAGATTCCACATAGTTGTGAATCTTCTCCAATTCCCTTGGAATTTTTATCCTTTGAGGGCAAGCACTTACACACTCACCACACTTTATACAGTGATCCGCCTGACGCAATTTGGGAACACTTCTGTCATATCCCACAAGAAAAGCCCTGCGAGCCTTTTTATAATTGTCATCTGAGGTATCAGCAATGATTTCTCCCTCATTCACACATTTGTTATAGTGCAAGAAAACTCCAGGAATATCAATACCATAAGGACAAGGCATACAGTATTTGCAATCCACACAAGGGATAGTGGGATGTTTGGACATTATATCCGAAATCTGGTCCAAATAGGTAAAATCTTCTTCTGTAAGAGGTTCCAGCGGGGAGAATGTTCTCAAATTATCCTGCAAGTGTTCCATATAAGTCATACCACTCAAAGCGCACAACACTCTTGGATATGAGCCCACAAAACGGAACGCCCACGAAGCGATACTTCGTCCGGGAGAACGCTCTACAAAATGTCTTGCAACGTGCTGGGGAACATTCGCAAGGCGACCTCCCAACAAAGGCTCCATAATCACAACCGGAATTCCCCTCTTGTCCAACTCAGCATACAAATACTCTGCATTTGTATTCGATGGATTGATAGTCTTTGCGTGCTTCCAATCGAGATAATTCATCTGAATCTGAACAAAATCCCATTTTATTTCATCGTGCAACGACAACAGATAATCAAATACAGCCACATCCCCGTGATAAGAGAAACCTAGATTGCGGATCTTTCCTTTCTTCCTCTCTTCCAACAAGAAATCCAACACTCCGTTATCAAAAAATCTCTTGTTCAAAGTCTCCATACCATTGCCACCACCTACCGAGTGAAGCAGATAATAATCAATATAGTCTGTCTGCAACGCCTCAAACGAGCGGTTATACATCTTCAGAGCTCCCTCGAAAGTATAATCTCTGACATTCGACAACTTTGTAGCAATATAATAACTGTTGCGTGGATGTCTTTTCAATGCAATACCGGTCGCACTCTCTGACCAACCTTGACAATAGACAGGTGCGGTATCAAAATAATTGACGCCGTGTTCCAAAGCATAATCTATCAGGGCATTGACTCTCTCCTGATCTACGACACTCTTGCCGGGCTCAGGATTCTCCAAAAGTGGCCAACGCATACAACCGTAACCCAAAATAGAGACATTGTCCCCCGTAGATGGATTGTGGCGATAAGTCATTTCTCCCAATTTTTCTTCTGCAAACGGCTCGACATTCCCAAGCAAATTATTCCCTTTACCTTTACCTTTACAAGAAGGCAACACTGCTGCAGCAGAACCTATTCCAAGAATTTTCAAAAAGTCTCTGCGAGCTATCTCGCGTTTATTGATATTTGCCATAATTGCCTCCTTTATTTTACAAAATGAACATCATTGCCTTCCACATAAATTGCAGAATATGGACGCGCAGGACACAAGTATTCACAAGCTCCGCATCCTATACATTTTTCAACATCCACCACAGGTCTTCTGATTCCCTCTGCTGCACCTTCGATTTGAACCATTGTGATAGCACCTGTAGGACAACGCCTTGCACAGAGTCCGCAATGAACTCCCTCAGTTGCAGGCAAACAATTTTTCTCAATCCAAACTGCGTGACCAATATGGGTAGATACTTTATCCTCGACTGCCAACGGTCTTATTGCCCCTGTAGGACAAACCTCTGAACACTTGTTACATTCAGGACGGCAGAAACCTTTTTCGTATGATGCTTCAGGCTGCATAAATCTGTCCAAAGATTTCGATGGTCTGAGAACATCATTCGGACAAGCCGATACACACAACTGGCAAGCGGTACAATGGTCAGAAAGATTTTTCAAACTCTTTGCTCCGGGAGGAACAATGGTCAATTTTCTTTCAGGTGCAATTTTATCCTCTATGAAAGCAAGACCTCCATCGACTTTTGTTTGTGCTCCGGCAGCAACAGAGCCGGTCATCAAAGCCGAAACTGCCAAAAACTCCCTTCTGGAAAGATTTCCGTCTGCAGACTCCGATGGCTTCTCACTTTCTTTCTTCGCACATACAAACTTATATTCCAATGCACCGAATTTACAAGTCGATATACAGTCAAAACATACCACACATCTTGAATAATCAATGTTGCCAGACTCTATATCAATACAAGAAGATTTACATTTCTTCGCACATTGTTTACAAGAGGTACATTTGCTTCTGTCAATAACA
>JAZRBT010000172.1:0-1183 GCA_045635245.1 Candidatus Coprenecus sp. | reverse complement strand
CTGAAATGCTCATAAATATCATACAGATACGACCACAAAGAGACAAATTTCTGTTCGTTGTCCCCATCTTTATATTTGATAAGAATACCCCAGAAAGACTCGACTGCCTTTTTCTGATCCTCCGACATAAAGTCATAACTTGACTCTATCTCCTTCAAATCCTTAATATTGGAGAACAGTTTCTTAGCATCGACCATATATTTGTCTATATCGTCGAAGTCGTTCAAAATCATATCCCCCCAATAAAGGAAATCGTCAAAAGACTCGTTATAATCCTTCAGAACAGCGCAAAATGAACAATGCAATTTGTAGAGCAAAGTTATCTTGTCAAGGGTGACAAGATTTGAAAGTCTCCCAAAAAATTCATTTATCGTTGTAAATGATGGTAAAAAGAGAGGAACATCGGTCAATTCCGAGAGGTATTTTTTAAAGAATAATGAGGAGCGTTTATTTGGAAAAACAAAACAAAAGTCTTTCAGTTCGTCTTTGTGCTCAGAGATGAAAACCTCTGCCACACTCCGCAAATATTCTTTCCTCATACTATAGTCTCTCCCTTATCTTTTTAGATGCCTCTTCGTAACCCGGTTTATCAAGCAATGCAAACATATTCTTTTTGTATGCCTCCACTCCGGGCTGGTCAAAAGGATTGACACCCAACATATAAGCAGAAACACCACAAGCCTTTTCAAAGAAGAAGAACAGCTCTCCAATGTTGTACTCATCGATTCTCTCCATCACAATACGCATATTGGGAACACCTCCGTCGATATGAGCAAGACGGGTTCCGATTTCTGCCATACTGTTACAATGCTCCATATTTGAACCTGCAAGGAAATTCAAACCATCCAAATCACTTGGATCGTTATTGATTTTCAATTCTCTTGCAGAATTCTCAACAGAAAGGACTGTCTCAAACAATATTCTCTCTCCGTCCTGGATATATTGTCCCATAGAGTGCAAATCGGTTGTAAAATTGACAGAAGCGGGGAAAATACCTTTACCCTCTTTTCCCTCAGACTCTCCGTACAATTGTTTCCACCACTCACCGATATATTGAAGTTTGGGGTTATAATTTACAAGAATTTCAATTTTCTTTCCTTGTCCGTAAAGTTCATTTCTTGCTGCAGCATAAAGAATAGCCGGATTTTCAATACCTTTTACAGCACATTGGCGGGCCATATCT
>JAZRBT010000171.1:0-3797 GCA_045635245.1 Candidatus Coprenecus sp. | reverse complement strand
AAGAGTCGTTTCCAATATGAATCTCCGAGGAATCAGAGTCAAGGATTCAAAGGTTCTGATTATGGGCTTTACTTTCAAGGAAAATTGCCCCGACATCAGAAACACCAAAGTGATTAACATCTACCAATCACTCCTCTCCTACACTGATAATATTGAGATTTACGACCCTTGGGCAGACCCCACAGAGGCTCAAAAAGAGTACGGAGTAAAAATTGTTAAAGAATTTGATAAAATAAACGAAAAAAAATACGACGCTGTAGTTCTCTGTGTAGCTCACTCAGATTTTCAAAAAATAGACTTAAAATCAATAACTTACCAAAACAGCACTATCTACGATGTTAAAGGAGCATTCGACCGCAGCATCGTAACACAAAGATTATAAATCCAAATAAACAGATTTTTGGCACGCTATTTGGAATTACATAATCAAAGATAGTTTTTTCATAGGTTAAGTTTTAGGTTAATATGGTAAATGGGGCACAGCCGCGAGGTTATGCCCCTATTTTTTTATCTCCTAAAGCATTTTCGGAAATACCTGCTAAAGCATCCTGGAGAGTTGGGAGTACCTGTTGCGTGAGACAGGAATGACAACACCCGGAATATCAAGTTCTGCCGAATACATATCGCTGGGATCCTTCCTCAGGGCAACTATTCTGGATGGATTGACATAGTATGAACGCTGACACCTGTAGAGACTGAAACTCTCAGCCAAAGGGGCAAGAGAGGCCATTGTGGTACGGAGGGTATAACTCTTCACCTTATCTCCATCAACATAGTTTATGACCACATAATTCTCATCTGCCTTAACATATAAAATAGCATCCTTCAGGATTACAATTTTCACCTGACCGCTCTTATCTGTAAATTTTATCGAATCTCTCGCCCTGAGTACGGGATTGCTCAGAGAGACAATTGTTATTACTGCTGTAATACCTGCATAAGGGACGCACAGTATCAAAAAGGTATATTGGCAGGAGAGTGCCAAATGCCAGAAATAAGAACCGTCGTCACCCATCAGTGTCAAATAGAGGGCAATGAAAAAAGTCATTGCGACAAGTTCTAACACTATCCAGCCAATAAATTGCCACCAGTTATTACAGATATACTTACGCAAAAGAAAATAGACTGTGCGGGATATTAATAGAAAAACAAGAATTATACACATCATCATCGTCACATTGAAAACAAATAATGAACGCCCCATATCAAGAGCTGCAGGGTTTTCAAATGGACGGTAAACACCCATAATTATAAAAAAGAGAACCGGTGTCAAGAAGATATACCACAACTGCGTGATATACTTTTTCATTATCTCAGGAAAGCTATTCATAAGTGTGACGGAATTTATGTTATCTGTATTTTGTCACTTTACAATTATTTTCGTCACAAATATAGTGTTTTTACCATACAAATGTGTTGTTCATCAAATCTTTAATCACAAATATTGCGATTTGATAACTTTGTTGGGAAAATTTGAGACAAAAATATGGTAATTTTAATTCTGGCCATAATGTTACAATTGGCCGACATAGACAAAACATTCAAATACGATTGCGACTACAACAAATGCAAAGAAGAGCTGGAGGAACTTCTACCATCAGCATCGTCACCTAAAGATAAAAGTGAAATCCTTTGGAGACTTTCACGCGTGGAACTGATGTTGGGAGAAGAGGCCAAAGAGACAGAATTAAAAAGGAAACACTTCAATGCCGGAATAGCTTGGGCAGAAATGGGCATAAAGGAAGACCCGAACAATGTAGAGTGCTACGCCTGGCATTGTGCCAATGTAGGAAGAGAGTGTCAGACACACTCACTGATTGACCAAGCAGCTGCAGTCCCTGTTATGACAGAGGATTTGACAATTATTCTCGACAAACTCGGAGAGACAAATTGTTCACAAGCCTGGCAGGCCCTCTCCGAAATGTATTACCACCACCCTTTCAAATCGGACAAAAGTGCTGTAAACTTTGCCAGAAAGGCTGCAACCTGCATTCCATCTGACGAATTGAGACTTTCCACCTACATTCATCTTGCAGACCTTTTAAAAGAGAGAGGCTGGAGCAAAGAGAAAAGGGCATCCGAAGCAGCTTCAAACAAGAAGAGATTCAACAAAGCAAACCAGTCTGCTATTGACAAATACTCATACTTCGATGGCTCAGATGAGATCCTCCCCTGGTGCGGAAAGACAGCTGCCCAGATATCTGACAAAGAAGAGGCCGATTCTCTAATCAAATATGCAAAGGAAAAATTTGCCAAAACCGAAAATCCTACCCCTATAGACATAAAAGACCATAATAAAATTCAGGAGAGATAATGAAACCGACTTTATACAATTTCAACTATTCACAAGATATTGTACACCTTCAAACCAAATTTTCATTGTTCCAACGTGTGTCCAATATCATATTCTCGATAACCTTTGAAGAAGGATTTGAGGATAATATTATGTATCAGGCAATACAGTTGCTAATCGAGAGAAATGACTGCCTCCGTCTGAAAACAATCAAAGAAGGCAAGGAGATTAAACAATATTTTGAAAAAGAGAGAAGTATTGAAGAAATCCCATCAATTAAATTCAGGAGTGCCAAAGAGATGGATCACTTCTTCAAACGATTCCGAAGAGGGGCAATCAAACTCAGCAAAGGGGAAACTGCAAAATTTGTCTTTGCAACAAATCCTTCTGGCGAGAAGATGCTTATTGTCAAAATCAGCCACTTTGTGGCAGACACATACGGTATCGGTATCCTGATAAATGATTTGTACGCAATATATAAAGCACTTACAAACAACAGCGAACTTCCCGCCGCACCCGGAAAATTTGAAGATCTGATCAAAAACGACACAGCATATCGTTCTAACGATTTTGCAACCACAAAAGATAGGGAATTCTTCAAAGAATATTACGAAAAACGACACCCACAACACCCCGAATATTGTGGAATCCACGGAGAGAGAAGCGACAGATGGAGAAAATTGAAAGCCAAAGGGAAATTTGCTCTCCCCTATTTCTTTGTAAAATGCGATACAGAAGGATATCGTTTTGTAATCCCTTCTGCAATCACAGAGAAAGCGGCACAATGGTGTGAAGAGCAATCGATATCAATGAATACATTCTTCTTCTACACCTGCGCAATAGCTTGTTCACTACTGAATGACAAAGCTCCATACCAGTTGCCATTGGAACTGCTCAACTGCAGGGCAACAGTTGCAGACAAAAAGGCTGCAGGGACAAAAGTTCAAAGTTTGAGCGTCTACACCACAGTTGATTACAAGAAAACATTTAATGAAAACATAGCAGAACTCTCTGCAGACCAGAACGAATTGTACAGACACACCAAACTAACATACCTTGAAATTCAGGATATAGAGCACAAATTATGGAACTACTCTATGTTGAGTCAGATAACAAATTTCTGCTTCTCATTCATACCATTTGATACACCCCAAGGACTACAGCTACAAGTACACTCAAATGGAAAAGGGGCATTGGCTGCCTACATTGCACTAATGCTTAACATTAAAACAAACGAAATCTACGTCAACTACGATGTACAGACAATGATGTGTAGTGCGAAAGATCTGATTGAATTCCAAAATACCTACATCAACGTTATTGAGACCGTACTCAAAAACCAGAACACCCCACTAGATAATATTTTCTAACAATGAGATACTATTCAGAACGCCAGTTACAGAAGAATAAACTGCTCAAAGATGGAGACTATACAAGCATCAGAGATATGCTTGAAAGAATCCGGAAATATGTACCTAAGAACATAATACTTAGCGAATTAGAT
>JAZRBT010000170.1:0-6142 GCA_045635245.1 Candidatus Coprenecus sp. | reverse complement strand
CGTTGGAAGAGAGACTGTCTGTTCCAACAAGAATTTTAAGTCCGTTTTTTCTAAATAGCTCAAGTGGAGCCAATGTGTTGTGGATGAATATGTTGGAAAGTGGACAGGTTACCCAGAAGAGATTTTTGCCTGCCTGTTTTGCAGCATCAATACTTTCCTGGTTGGTAGCTGTATTGTGAATCAGCAGGATGTTTTCTTCAAATGGTGCAGGGTGTACTTTTGAAATTCTGTCTATAAAGTGTAGCAGGGCAGGTTTCCCTGTTGCAGGGGGAACGCTCAAACCTCTACCGATATAGTTTTCATAAAGTGCTCCGGTATGTGAACAAATCATATCCTCTTCTTCCTGAGATTCCTGATTGTGATATGAGATGAATCCTTTGGAAAGTCCTTCGGCTGAAGCTGCTGTAAGCAACTCGGGACTCATTGTGTATGGGGAGTGAGGAGTTATACCGGCATCAATTCCCATTTCTGTAGCCTTTTCGAGGAGTTGTTTTGCCCCTGAAATAACCTCGGGAACATCTTTTGCCTCTGTTCCAAACACTTCGATGAATGTTCTGGTGTATATCGGGCTCTCTTTTTTGATTTGAAAACTTTCGTCGCAGTTGGAAATGTCTGCCATCGCACTTACCCCTTCGTTGTAGAGTTTTTCAAATTGAGTGGCAATACACTCGATTCTTACCTCTTTTGGGGCACTTTCGCGAAGTTCGTTTATCTGATTGATGAAACCAGACATTCCTGTCCCTTTTTTGAATTTTCCTTGTAGACTGGACAACTCAATGTGGCAGTGTGAGTTTACAAATCCCGGACACAAAATTCCGTTGTAGAATTCGGTAGAGGACATCTCACTAGTGAGTTCTCCTGTTTTTATGATAGTTCCATCATCTTCCAATTCGATGTAACCGTTTCTGATGGGTTCTGAATCGATAGGGAATATATAATTGGCTGCGATTCTTCTCATATTATTTGTTCTCTTTTTTCTGGGTTTGTTGTTGGTGCACTTTTCCTTTAGTCACAGGATTGTTTTGTTTTGATTTATCGGCAGACTTGTTTTTATCTGTCTTTGGATTACTCTTGCCCCCTTTTAAATTTTTATTGTCTCTGGGGTCCCTTCCTTTCTTGACTTCTTTCAGCGCTCTTTGGTCTTTTTCTTTGTTAGATTTGTCCTCTTTGGTGAACGGGCGGTTTTTGAGCGGAGATTTGTCGGGCTGATCCATTTTTCTGGTCGGCTTTTCAGGGGCTTTTGGCCTTTCGGGAGCTTTTGGTCTGTCGGGTACTACGGCTCTTTTGGGAGAGTTGGGTTTTACAACCTCCTGAGGTTTCTCAGCTTCTTTATCTTTTTCAATCTCAACCTTTTCGACAAGGGCAACCAAAGTGTCTGTAGTATCTTTAGGTGGCAATGCCGGGAATATTCCGAGATTCTTGTAGAATGCAAAGTGTCTGTCTGAGTTGTACACCGAGTCGCTGAACAAGGTGTAGATATTTTGAGGACGCTCCATAAATATCGAATCTACGACAGGTGAATTGGGAACAATGGAGTCTGGTTTGAAAAACAATATTCTCAAGGTCCTGTAGTATGCACTGCTTTGGATGGTGTCGGCTGTGAAGTACTCCAGCGAGTCGATAAAATCCCATCTGAGAGCCCTTTTCTCTTCTGCTGCGATGAGTGCGTCGAGGATGCTTTTCCTCTTTTCAAGATCGTTGATGGTACGCTTGAAGATCTTTTCAAATTTCTCGGGTTCAAGTAGATAGTATTCCACAGAACGCTGATAGTCTTCGACAGTATATCCATATTTGTCAAAAATAGGGGCATAGACGTGCAGCGTGTCACTCATTCTTCTGAAAATGTATTTGGATTTGACGGCCTGGTCGTTCATATACATATCGTAATATATTTTGGCCATCACATCTTTAGGTATGATGCCTCTTTCTCCACAAGAATGGAAAAAGAGAATTGATGTCAATAAAACTGCTATAAATAGCTTCTTTCTCATAGAAGATTATAATATATTAATCAGCGAAGTTAATAAATTTCTATATATTTGCGACAGGTTTTTAATGAGAATCGCAGTAATATGTTATTTAATCCTCCATCGATATTGAAAAAGATATATCCGGCTGCTATCTGGAGTTTTCCACAGGAAAAGGATGGGGTGTTTTTGACATTTGATGACGGACCTTGTCCTGAGGTTACCCCGTGGGTGTTAGATGTTCTGGACAAGTTTAATGCAAAAGCCACTTTTTTCTGTATCGGAAAGAATGTGGAGTTGTATCCGGAACTTTTCAAGGAGATTCTCAGAAGAGGGCATTCTGTTGGCAATCACACCTACAGTCATATTGCAGGGTGGAGAATTCCGCTGCACGACTATATTCAGGATGTCGATATTGCCAACGATCTTATCTGTTCAAATTTGTACCGGCCACCTTATGCGAAGATAACTATCTCACAGGCGAATCATTTAAGCAACCGTTACAAGATAGTTATGTGGAATATTCTGAGTCGGGATTATAACAGCAAGCTCTCCAGAAGAAAATGCCTTAAAAATGTGGTTCCCCATCTGCATCCCGGTGCGATAGTGGTGTTCCACGATTCAAAGAAGGCTGCAAAAAATCTCTGGCACGTCCTTCCGAGAACGCTTGAAGCGATTTATTCAATGAATTTGAAATGTAAAGCAATAATAATATAAAACGATAAAATTATGTCATACAATGTCTTATTGATTGGTTCAGGGGGAAGAGAACACGCCTTGGCTTACAAAATTTCTCAGAGTCCAAATCTTTCCAAATTTTATGCTTTGCCCGGAAATCCCGGAATTGCACAATATGCTGAGTGTATTCAGGGGGGAGTGAATGATTTTGACAAAATCAAAGAGGTAATTAAGGAGCGCGGTATCGATATGGTAGTGGTTGGTCCAGAGGATCCTCTTGTAAATGGTTTGAGAAATTATCTATTTGAAGATGAGTCTCTTTCGAGCCTTCTTTTTGTCGGACCAGACAAAGCGGGTGCAGCTTTGGAAGGAAGTAAGGATTTTGCAAAGGCATTTATGACCAAATATGAAATTCCTACTGCTGCATACAGAAGTTTTTCTGCCGGTGAGATAGAAGATGCTGTGGCATTCCTGAAAACTTTGAAACCTCCCTATGTCCTTAAAGCTGATGGTCTTGCTGCCGGTAAGGGTGTTTTGATCCTTTCGGATATAGAAGAGGCAGAGAAGGAACTTGGCCAGATGTTCTCAGGGAAATTCGGTGCTGCCGGAAACAAGGTGGTTATAGAGGAGTTTTTGAGCGGTGTTGAGGTCTCTTTCTTTGTTTTGACTGATGGAAAAGAGTATCTGTTGTTGCCCGAAGCAAAAGATTACAAACGAATCGGGGATAATGACCAGGGGCTTAATACCGGTGGTATGGGGGCTGTGTCGCCTGTTCCTTTTGCAAATGAAGAGTTTGTGGAGAAAGTGAAGAAAACAATTGTGGAACCTACAATCAAAGGTTTGTGTGCTGAGGGTATCGATTACCGAGGATTTATCTTTATCGGACTTATGAATTGTGGTGGAGATCCGTACGTCATTGAATATAATGTGAGAATGGGTGACCCTGAGACAGAGGTAGTTATGCCAAGAATCAAGAGTGATTTGTTAAGTCATCTGGCAGCTGCTGCAAAGGGAAATCTTGCAGGAGAGGAATTCCAGGTACACGATAAGAGTGCTATGACCGTGATTATGGTTTCAGGTGGTTATCCTGAGAATTATGCCAAGGGCTATGAGATTTCGGGACTCGAAAGTGTGGATTCTGATATTATCGTATTCAATTCTGGTACCAAGTCTGATAATGGCAAGTTGGTTACTTCCGGCGGTCGTGTTTTGGCAGTTACCACTTTGGGAGAAAACCTTGTGGCTACTCGTGAGCATATCTACGACAACTTGAAGAAGATATCATTTAAAGATTCTTACAACAGAAGTGATATCGGTCTCGATATGATTCGCTATAAATAGTTTATGAGGAACGAAAATTCATTATATACGGTAGTAGCAATTGTTGCTACCGTATTGTTTTTATTGGGGTCGTCGTTCTTTTTTGAATGGGACTTTTCACAAAGTATTTTTTCTTCGCTCGAGGGGAATGTTATCCTCTCTTCTCTGATTAGTATTGTGGCATATACCATTATCGGTTTTTCGATAAGTTATGTGAATCTGCGATGCTTTTCATATTCGTCGCGCTCGGTGATGCTATACGGTACATATTTGATGCTCGCATTGGCACTTCCGAGTTCATTGGTATTTTCCCAATACCATTTGGCAGCGCCACTGGTTATTTGGGCAATTATGTATATGTTTAAGTTTGTGACGTATGAGAAGTTAAAGTACTCACATCTTTTTATTTCGATACTTTATATATCGACAGCAGCAATGCTGGTGCCTCAGTTGATCGTGTATCTGCTTCTGTTTCTCTTCTTCTCTTTTGGCAGAAGGGAGTATGGTGCCCTAAAGGTATTATATACTATCGCCGGAGCGGTGATGATTCCCTGGATTTACCTTTTTACTTATCTGTTTTTGACAGATGGGCCTCTTATGGGAGAAGTTATGGATATCTATTTTGGAGAGATAGCCCATATCGCACCAACAATATCGGGGCTGACTATTTCCGGAGTGGTCTATTATAGTGTGGTACTGCTGATTATGATTCGCTCAATGCTTTATTTCAGAGCGCTTTATTCACAAAGAAACAGGGCGCAAAGAGTTTCTATAAACCTCTCTCTCGCCCTGTCGATATCTTCATTGGTAATGATGTTTTTGTATTTCAATCCCAATGAATTTATGTTGGCAATTCCTTTGTTTGTTCCCTTTGCTTTTTCTGTATTTGATTATTTCAAAAACGGAAGGAAAGGGGAGGCCGGAATCGCTTTTACTCTTTTGTTTGTGCTGACAATCTTTTATAGAATATCATCACTTTTGGAGACCATTTAAGGTGTATTAAATTGTTCTTCCGGGGTAAACTTTCAATGCCTCTTTCAAACAGTTGATAGCACCTTTAAGGTCGTCAATCTTAAGAACGTATGCAATACGAACTTCGTCTTTTCCTTTACCTGGAGTTGCGTAGAAACCTGCCATAGGAGCAACCATTACGGTTTGGTTCTCAAATGAGAATTCTTCAAGCAACCATTGTGCGAATTTTTCGCTGTCGTCGATAGGAAGACGAACTGCTGCGTAGAATGCACCCATAGGGTTAGGGCAAAGAACACCAGGGATTGCCTGCAATTCTTTAACAAGGTAGTCTCTTCTGCTGATGTACTCGTCTTTTACATATTTGAAGTATGATTCTGGAGCTTCAAGAGCTGCTTCTGCTGCGATTTGTCCGTAAGCGGGAGAGCAAAGACGTGCTTGTGCATAACGGAGAACAGCGTTCATTACCTCTTTGTTTTTAGAAACGATAGCACCGATTCTAACTCCGCAAAGTGAATATCTTTTTGATACAGAGTCAATAAGGATTACGTTTTGCTCAAGACCTTTGATGTGCATACAAGAGTAGTGAGGCTCTTCTGTATAGCAGAATTCTCTGTAAACCTCATCAGAGTAGATGAACAAGTTGTGTTTTCTTGCGATTTCACCAAGTTTCTCAATCTCTTCTTTCGAGTAAAGAACACCTGTAGGGTTGCAAGGGTTGCAGATGATGATACCTTTTGTTTTAGGGGTGATCAATTTCTCGAATTCTTCAACTGAAGGAATTGCAAATCCGTTGTCGATAGAGGTCGAAATGGGAACAAACTTAACATTGCTGATAAGTGCAAATGCGTTGTAGTTTGTGTAGAAAGGTTCCATTACGATAACTTCGTCATCTGGGTTACAGGTTACTGTAAGGGCGATTTGAAGAGCTTCGCTACCACCTGTGGTAATGTTGATGTCAGCTACATCCACATCGATGCCGATGTTTTGATAGTAACGGGCAAGACCTTTTCTATATGATTCGTTACCTGCTGAGTTAGGATATTCTACAAGAGATAAAGTGTTCTCTTTAACAGCTTTCAAAGCAACTTCGGGAGCAATGATGTCGGGTTGTCCGATGTTCAAGTGATAAACTTTTACTCCTCTTTTTTTCGCTTGTTCAGCGAAAGGCACCAGTTTTCTGATGGGAGACGCAGGTAGAGTCTGCG
>JAZRBT010000169.1:0-9099 GCA_045635245.1 Candidatus Coprenecus sp. | reverse complement strand
GCCGTCTTGTACGGTGTAGTCTTTTCCCTCGATTGAGAGTTTACCGGCTGCTCTACAAGCTGCCTCAGAACCGTATTGAACATAATCCTCATAGTGGATTACTTCTGCTCTGATGAATCCTTTTTCGAAGTCTGTGTGGATAACTCCTGCCGCTTTGGGAGCTTTGTCGCCTTTGTTGATGGTCCACGCTCTTACCTCCTGAACTCCGGCTGTGAAGTATGTTCTGAGGTTAAGCAGATCGTAAGCTGATTGGATTAGTCGCTCCACTCCCGATTTCTGAAGTCCTATTTCATCCAGGAACATTTGTCTTTCCTCAAATGTCTCAAGTTCAGCGATTTCAGACTCAATTTTAGCTGCAATTACAAGAATTTCTGCATTTTCATCCTTTACTGCCTCTCTAACTTTTTCCACATATTGGTTACCGGTAGCTGCTGAGGCCTCGTCCACATTACAAACATACATTACAGGTTTGTAAGTGAGCAAACAAAATTCTCTTGCGATTTTCTCATCTTCTGCATTGTCAAAAACGACGCTGCGGGCAGATTTTCCGGCAATTAGCGCATCTTTGAATCGGTTCAGGATATCACAAGAGCGTTGAGCCACCTTGTCGCCGCCACTTTTTGCCTGTTTTGAAAGTTTGTTGAGTCTGTTTTCAATGGTCTCAAGATCCTTGAACTGCAACTCCATATCGATGATTTCCTTATCTCTGATAGGGTCTACACTACCATCAACGTGAACGACATTCGAGTCGTCAAAACATCTGAGGATATGAAGAATGGCATCTGTTTCTCTGATATTCGCAAGGAATTGGTTTCCAAGACCTTCACCTTTACTTGCACCTTTTACAAGACCTGCAATATCGACAATTTCCACTGTCGCCGGAACCACTCTCTTGGGATTGACCAATTTCTCCAATTCATTCAAACGGTCATCCGGAACTGTTGTTGATCCGATATTGGGTTCAATAGTACAAAAAGGGAAGTTTGCAGCTTGGGCTTTACCAGAACTGATACAATTAAACAAAGTTGACTTGCCGACATTGGGCAATCCTACGATTCCACACTTCAAAGACATAATTTCAAAATTTTTCGGCGCAAATATAGCAACAAACGAGCAAGAAGACAAAACTCGGTTTGTCTTATTTCAGCGAGTGCAACTCAGTTTTTGACGTTCGCGGCAAAGTGCTCTTGGGTACTGTGAGGATTCTTGCTATTTTTGTTCCACTATGAAGGGAAGTGTTGTGGGAAAATATTTTGCGGTGGTTTTGCTGTCCGCAGTTTGCACGGCAGGGTCTGTGGCTTTGGGACAAAACAGCGGCCCTATTCTATTCTGGAATCTTGAAAATTTCTTTGACCCGTTTGATGATTCTTTGACAAGGGATGAGGAGTTTACCCCAAAAGGGAGGCGGCATTGGAGCTGGAAGAGGTTTGAATCCAAAAGGAATTTTATTGCTAAAGTCCTGATTTCTATAAAGGATATTGCAGGGGGATTCCCTGTCGTGGCAGGTTTTTCGGAGGTGGAGAATCGGATGGTTCTGGAACAATTGGTAACAAATACTCCGCTGGTAAAATTGGGGTACAAGGTGATTCATCGGGACTCTCCGGACCGTCGGGGAATAGATGTTGCAATGATTTATCGGGAGGAATTTTTTACTCCGCTGGGGGTGCAAAGTATCGGGGTGCATTTGCCCGACTCTGCCTCAACGCGGGATATTCTTCAAGTGGAGGGGATTTTTAAATCAGCAAATCAACGGGCAGACACTGTGGTGTTGTTTGTGGTTCACTTTCCTTCCAAAATATCCGGCGCAAAGCACAGTTCTTCCCGGAGAGAGATTGCGGCAAAGACTTTAAGAGAGGCTATTAACAACATTCAAGGAAGGAACTTTCCAGAGTGCTTGTTGAAGAGTGGCTCAATGCCACAAAGAACTATTATTGTAATGGGGGACTTTAACGACACTCCTGATTCTGAGGTGTTTGATCTTTTTCGGGAGGATTTCAGGATATTGGGAGAGCAATTTTTGAGTGGAGGTGGTACAGATGCAAATCTGTATGGTAGTTTGAAAAAAGATGTGGAGCAGGGCAATCTCGAGGTTGTGAGTGGGAGTATCAAGTATAGGGGGGTGTGGGAACTTATTGACAATTTTATGGTTAGTGGTCCTGATTGGGAGAAGTGGAAATTTGGGATATTTGGAGCGAGGATGCTGTTGGAGGAGGATTTTCAGTATTTGGGGCTGAAGCCGCGGAGGACTTTTATCGGGCCGAGCTATAATGCTGGGGTGAGCGACCATCTGCCTGTCTTCATTATGTTATGATGGTATCTAAAATTTTACTACTTTTACCGAAATTACAGACATTAGCAACATTTATTAAGCAATGAAGCAATATCTTGAACTGTTGAGAACCATTAAGGAGAATGGTGTATTAAAGAGTGACCGTACCGGAACCGGTACAAAGTCTATTTTCGGGTATCAGATGAGATTTCCTCTAAGTGAGGGTTTTCCTCTTTTGACCACGAAGAAACTCCATTTGCGTTCGATTATATACGAAATGCTTTGGTTTATCAAAGGTGACACAAACATTAAATATCTTAACGACAACAAGGTTACCATTTGGGATGAATGGGCAGACGAGAATGGGGATTTGGGTCCGGTTTACGGGCATCAGTGGCGTTCCTGGCCTGCTCCAGACGGCAGAAAAATCGACCAGTTGGCTGCGGTGATTGATTCTCTCAAGAACAATCCCGACTCCCGCAGACACATCGTTTCAGCCTGGAATCCGGCAGAAGTTGACAAAATGGCTCTTCCCCCCTGCCACTCATTGTTCCAGTTTTATGTGGCAGATGGCAAACTTTCGTGCCAGTTGTACCAACGCAGTG
Organism: Candidatus Coprenecus sp.; assembly: GCA_045635245.1. Classification (GTDB taxonomy): domain Bacteria; phylum Bacteroidota; class Bacteroidia; order Bacteroidales; family UBA932; genus Coprenecus. Next base: position 6,225 of record JAZRBT010000169.1, on the reverse strand, counting down.
CCGATGTTTTCCTCGGAGTTCCATTCAACATCGCCTCATACGCACTTCTGACAATGATGATTGCCCGAGAGTGCGGTTACGAATTGGGAGATTTTGTCCACACATTGGGCGATGCACATATCTATACCAATCATTTTGAACAGGTTGACCTTCAGTTGACAAGAACACCCAAGCCCCTGCCAAAGATGATTCTTGCCCCCAATGTCAAGTCGGTATTTGATTTTGATTATAGCGATTTCACCCTTGAGGGATACGACCCATATCCTTCCATCAAAGCAGAGGTTGCAGTTTAATTTTTAAAAGAGTAGAGAATGTTATCGATAATAGTTGCAGTTGCCTCAAACTGGGCAATCGGAAAAGAGAATAACCTTTTGTGGCACATTTCAGAAGATCTGAAGTTTTTCAAAAGGACAACCTTGGGTTCCCCTATAATTATGGGCTACAACACTTTCCTTTCCATAGGTGCAAAGGCTCTTCCCAAAAGGAGAAATATAGTAATTAACCGCAATGACCAGGAGGCTCCCTCCGGAGTGGAGTTTGTGAAGAGTCTTGCAGAGGCTATCGAACTTCTCAAAGATGAGCCACAGGCATTTGTAATCGGGGGTGGCAGAATCTATGCCGCAGCTCTCGAATTGGTGGACCAACTGTATGTTACTCACGTGGATACAATGATAGAGGATGCCGACACTTTCTTCCCCGATTTGACTCAGACCCAATGGCGCGAGAGTCAGACAACCCCTTGGGCAGAGGACCCCGAGAGTGGCCTGAGATACAGATTTGCCACCTACACCCGTTAAAGGGCCAGGCATTTCCATTTTACAGTTAAATCAGAGCTTAATTTTTAATTTGAACAAAATGAAAAGAGACAATTTCAGCGGATCGTTCGGAGTCTTGGTAGCATTGGCAGGTTCTGCCATTGGTTTGGGCAATTTGTGGCGTTTCCCTTATTTGGTGGGAACCAACGGAGGGGCAGCTTTTATAATCATCTATCTGCTGTTTGTCTTTATTCTTTGTCTGCCAATTCTTATTTCAGAATTTCTGGTCGGAAGACGCTCACAGGCGAATGCCGTCCGTGCATTCAGCAAACTTGCACCGGGGACCAAATGGGGCATTGTAGGGATAATGGGTGTTCTCGGAGCTGTCGCTATACTATCTTTTTACAGTGTGGTCGGCGGCTGGACGCTTAATTATACCATTAAGGCATTCACATTGAATCTGCTGGGGACATCAGAGTCAGCCTCGAATATATTTACACAAATGACCACAGCATCATTTGAGCCTGTGATCTATATGTTTCTGTTCCTGGTCCTCACCGGAGGAATCATACTTGGAGGTATCAAGAACGGTATAGAGAAATTCTCCAAAATAATGATGCCGGTAATGTTCATAATGATAGTGGTAATTGCAGTCCGCGCAGTGACATTGCCCGGAGCCGGGGCAGGAATAGAGTTCCTTTTCTATCCCGATTTCTCAAAAGTCACATTCAACACTTTACTGGAGGCTCTCGGTCAGGCATTCTTCTCGTTGAGTATCGGCTGCGGAGCTGTCCTGACTTACTCATCCTATGTCAGCAAAAGCGAGAATATGGTCAAAACCTCTGCCCTTACAGCCCTCTCTGACACCATATTTGCAATTATAGCGGGACTTGCCATTATGCCTGCAGTTTTTGCTTTCGGAGTCTCTCCGACAGAAGGACCGGGACTTGTATTTATCATTTTGCCTGAGATTTTTGCACAAATACCGGCAGGAGCATTAATAGCAATGGTATTCTTTCTGATACTCCTGATTGCAGCTGTAACATCATCTATCTCCCTTATGGAAGTGCTTGTAACCTACATCATCGAAGAGTTAAGACTCTCGCGAAAAGCTGCAATAATGATAGCCCTTTCGATTTGTGCAGTTTTGGGAACATTCTGTTCACTCTCACAGGGAGTATTGGCAGATTTCAAAATAATGGGACTCAACATCTTCGATTTCTTCGACTCACTATCTGCAAATGTACTGATGACACTCGGCGGACTGCTGATAGTATTGTTTGTCGGCTGGAAAATGAAGAAAAGCGATTTTATGGACGAGATATCCTACTACGGAACACTCAAACATAAAATACTTTACGGGACAATATACTTTATGATAAGATACATTGCCCCGATAGTAATTCTAACAGTTACAATCTTCGGACTTATTTAGGAAAGCGTTTGTTCTTTTTGAGTGCCTCGTTGATAATCCACTGGAGCTGACCGTTGACGCTTCTGAATTCGTCAGCAGCCCATTTCTCCAAGGCTTCCATTGTCGCGGAGTCAACCCTGAGAACAAAACTTTTTATATCTTTCTTTTCAGCCACAACCCCTACGTTAATTATATAATGTACCGGTATTGATTACAGGCTGAGCAGTCTCATCAGCACAAAGAACCACTAGCAGATTGCTCACCATAGATGCTTTTTTCTCGTTATCCAACTCTACAATCTCCTCTTCACCCAATTTGTCGATTGCCATTTTCACCATAGAAACTGCACCCTCAACAATTTTTTCTCTCGCTGAAATAACAGCAGAAGCTTGCTGTCTGCGCAACATTACCGCAGCGATCTCGGGAGCGTATGCAAGATAATTGATGCGAGCCTCCACAACCTCTATACCTGCCATTGCCAATCTCTCATTCAAAGTATTCTCCAGAATCTCATTTATCTCTGCGCCACCCGAACGAAGGGTAATTTCAGATGTATCTCCCTCATTGTTATCATAATTGTATTGGGTAACTACCTGTCTTAGAGCAGCATCACTCTGAATTTTGACAAAATTCTCAAAAGCTTTCATCCTCGATGACACCGAGATAACACCATCTTTATCCGAAACTGCCATAGTCTGTGAATCGATTTCAAACATCGCTTTGTAAGTATCTTTCAACTTCCAGACCAGAACGACACCCACCATCACAGGATTACCCACCTTATCATTCACTTTAATGGGAGCAACATCGAGATTACGCGCTCTCATCGAAAGTTTCTTCTTGTTATAGAAAGGGTTAAACCAATAAAAACCGGTCTCCTTAAAAGTTCCTTTATATTTACCGAAGAAGACCATTACTCGCGCAGAATTGGGCTCCAATGTAGCGAAACCACAAAGAAATATAATCCACATCAATACCAAAACAACAATGGAGATGCCCAATAGGATAGCTCTCGGGTCACTGATTCCCGGCTGAGATATTTTAAAAATACAGAACCCTGCCAAAGCTGGGATTACAAGCAAATCTACTAACAACATAATGAAACCGCTGATGCGGAAGCCTCCAAAAGCTTTTTCTGATGTGAAATCTGTTTTCATTGCAAAAGTGATATTAAAATGATATCACAAAGATATGATGAAATTCTCAAAATCCAAATTCTGGGACAATAAATCTCACTAAAAATAGTGATTGTCTGAAAAGATTTTTTGACTTATATTTGCGCCCTCTTATGAAAAACGCAGTGGTAAAATACAGATTGATAAGGAGTTTGATGCCTGTACTATTTCTTTGGTATATGGTATCAATTTCATCTTTTTACCACAGCCACACTGTCGGAGGGGTACAAATCAACCACTCCCATCCATTTTCCAAAGAACACCAACACTCTCAACATCAAATAGATACACTATCACTGCTTTCCAACTGGTCAGCACTTGGAGAAATTCTGCCAAATCTCCAGATAGGATCACTATTTGCGTTGGGCGGAGTGTTGCTGATAGTTCTGGTTCCCTCATTCTACAGGGAAGTATCGAGTTGTTACAAAAGGTTCCGCGCCCCTCCTGTTATGTCTGCATCACTATAACCAACAGACATTTAACATTTTAACAACTACCTAACAATAAAAACAAATGCGCACAAAATTTTTTTTGCTATGCGTAGCATTGTTGTCAATGCTCGCAATACAACTATATGCCCAAAACCGACCCACTGACGCCCACATTGTAGGACATATCCTCGACAAACACACCAAAGAGCACTTGCCATATATTAATGTATCGATCCAGGGGAAAATGATTGGAACATCTACCGACGAGACAGGACACTACTTTTTCAAAAACCTCCCTGTCGGAGAACACACCATCGTAGTGTCAGCCATCGGCTACAAAACTGAAACCAGGACAATTACACTTACCCCCGGACAAACGCTGGAGATAGATATCCAAATCGAGGAAGATTTGATAAGCCTTGACGGAGTTGTGGTTTCTGCCAACAGAACCGAGACCACCCGCCGCCTGGCTCCCACCCTTGTAAATGTGATGAGCGGAGCAGCTTTTGAGGCTACCACATCGACCTGCGTGGCAGACGGACTGAACTTCCAACCCGGAGTAAGGGTTGAGAACAACTGCCAGAACTGCGGATTCCAACAAATCAGAATCAACGGACTCGATGGTCCATACACCCAGATTCTGATAGACTCTCGCCCCATTTTCAATGCCCTCTCAGGTGTTTACGGCATCGAACAGATACCTGTGAATATGGTTGACAGAGTGGAAGTTATGCGCGGTGGCGGTTCTGCTCTGTTCGGTTCTTCAGCTATCGCAGGAACAATCAATATCATTACAAAGGAACCTGCTACAAATTCTGCTTCTTTGTCCCATTCGACTACATCTATAGGTGGAACATCGGCTTTGGACAATATTACAATGCTCAATGCTTCGCTTGTAACCGACGACCATAAAATGGGAATTGCAGTATTTGGACAAAACCGCCAGAGAGACGGCTATGATGCCAACGGCGACGGCTATACCGAACTTCCGACAATCAACAGCCAGAATATCGGAACCCGTATGTTTTTGAAAACCGGTACATATTCGAGAATAACAGGAGAGTATCACCATTTGCAGGAGTATCGCAGAGGTGGAGATTCATTGAGTATTCCACCTCACGAGGCAAATATTGCCGAAGAGGTGACTCACAGCATCAATACCGGAAGTGTAAAATTTGATTATTTTGCTCCAAATGAAAAGCATCGTCTGAGTATCTTCGGTTCAATACAACATATTGACAGAGAAAGTTATTATGGTGCAGGGCAGAATCCCAATGCTTATGGAGGAACCACCGATTTGACTTGGGTGGCAGGTGCTCAATACAATTATAAATTTGACAAATGTATTTTTATGCCTGCAGAGTTTATAGCCGGTATGGAATTCAATCAGGATATTCTTCAGGATGTTATGCACGGTTATAACAGAGTTTTGAACCAGAATACAAATATTGCGAGTGTTTTTGTCCAAAATGAGTGGAAGAATGCGCAGTGGAGTTTCCTTCTCGGAGGCCGTCTGGACAAGCACAACCTTATAGACCACCTTATCTTCAGTCCGAGAGTAACAATGAGATACAACCCCATAAAAGATATCAACCTGAGAGCGAGTTACTCATTTGGATTCAGAGCGCCACAAGCATTTGACGAAGACCTCCACATCGACAACGTAGGGGGAACAGTCTCTATGATTCGCCTTGCAGATAACCTAAAAGAGGAGAAATCCCAAAGTGTGAATATCTCCGGTGACTTCTATTTCGGAGAAAACAACTGGAGAGGAAACCTTCTTGTAGAGGGCTTCTACACCTACTTATATAATGTATTTGCCCTACGAGAAGTGGGAGTTGAAAACGGAGTAATCATCAAAGAGAGATACAACGAGTCGGGAGCAGAAGTTTATGGGGGAACTCTTGAAGGAAAAGTAGCATACAAAAATATATGGCAATTCCAGGCTGGATTCACCTTGCAACAATCCCTTTACAAAGAGGCACGCTCGTGGAGCGACGACCCCGATGTAACCCCCACCCGAAAAATGTTCCGTTCTCCTAACACCTACGGATATTTTACAACTACCTACAATCCAATTCAGCCATTAGGAATCTCACTGACAGGAACATACACCGGTAAAATGCTTGTAGAACACTATGCCGGATATATTGAACACGACAGAACAGAGACAACCCCAGAATTCTTTGACCTCAACATCAAATTGAACTATGACTTCAAATTGTATAAAAACATAGTTCTATCGATCTATGCCGGAGTGAAAAACGTCTTCAATTCATATCAGAAAGACTTTGACAAAGGAGCCGACAGAGACTCGGGATATATTTATGGACCCGGACTCCCAAGATCATATTATGGAGGTATCAAGCTGAGCTATTAAACCCAACAATAAAATATACAAACGACGCCCCGGGAATCGTAATGGCTCCCGGGGCGCTATTCTTTGAGAT
>JAZRBT010000168.1:0-13581 GCA_045635245.1 Candidatus Coprenecus sp. | reverse complement strand
TTGACAAACCAGACGGATCATTTTTCTATGCAGTATATTTGGAGATTCCCGAGGCTGTTTATTTGGTAAAAATAGATGTCGATATTGATGATTATGACAAAGCCGAGGATGATCTTTTCGATGATGGCGACGGAGTCGGTGATATGGAAGGTGAAGTATTCCCCGATGAAGGTGGCGATATAGAAAAGGATGATGACCAAATGGACTAAACTTGTAGGGTGGATTAAGAGCCAACCCGAGAACAGAATGTTGATGATACTCGCTCTTGTAGTGGGTATCGGTAGCGGTTTGGCAGCTGTAATCCTGAAACAATTGGCCCACTTGATCGGTGCAGGACTGACAGACTGGATCGATTCTTCGTATGACAATATATTCCTGTTGCTTTTCCCTGGCGTAGGAATGTTATTGTCATTATTGTTTGTAAGATATTTTATTAAAGATGATATCGGGCACGGTGTGACAAAAGCACTTTTTGCCATTTCAAAAAATAATTCCAGAATCAAATCCCATAATACCTGGTCTTCCGTACTGGCAAGTTCGGTGACAATCGGTTTCGGTGGTTCAGTAGGAGCTGAGGCTCCAATAGTCTATACAGGAGCTGCGATTGGTTCCAATGTAGCCAGGAAATTAGGTCTTTCATACAAAACAATGACCATTTTGCTCGGATGCGGTGCTTCTGGAGCGGTAGCAGGTATCTTTAAAGCGCCAATGGCTGGTATTCTGTTTACATTGGAGATTCTGCTATTCAATATATCTATGTCATCAATGTTGCCACTGTTGATTTCTACAATTTCGGCAACGACAGTTTCATATCTCCTGTTGGGAAAAGAGGTTGCATTTACCTCTGTGGTAGATACCTTTGCAATGGGTAATCTTCCATTCTATTTGTTGCTGGGAGTGGCTTGTGGATTTTGTTCACTCTACTTCATCAGAATGACAATGTATCTCGAAGATAGAATTAAGAGGGTGGCAAACCCATTCAAGCGTTGGGCATATTGTGCGTTGGGCTTGGGTATTCTGATATATCTTTTCCCTCCTTTGTACGGAGAAGGTTATTCTTCATTGGGACATATGCTTCAAGGTAATCCGGACAATATTCTCGAGTTCTCCTTGTTCTCGGACATATTGAAAAACTATAAATGGGTAGTTCCTATATATTTTATTTTTGTTCTTGTCTTTAAGGTCTTTGCGATGTCTTTCACCAATGCCGGAGGTGGTGTCGGAGGTACATTCGGTCCCAGTCTTATCGTTGGCGGTCTCGCAGGATTCATTATAGCCCGCACCATCAATCTTACTGGTATTCACACCCTTCCCGAAGCAAATTTTGTTCTGGTCGGAATGGCAGGACTGATGTCGGGAGTGATGCAGGCTCCTATGACTGCGATCTTCCTTATTGCAGAGATAACCGGCGGATATTCACTTTTGATGCCTTTGATTATTGTTGCAATTACCTCGCTGATGACAATCCGTATTTTTGAACCATATTCGATTTATTCAAAACGTCTTGCCAAGACCGGTGACCTGATTACGCACGACGGGGATAAGGCTGTATTGACTTTGCTCAATACAAGTGAACTTATCGAGAGGGATTTTCTGACCATAGGACCCGAACAATCGTTGGGAGAGCTTGTGACTGTTGTTGCCAAATCGAAGAGAAATATTTACCCTGTGGTGGACAAGAATGACAAACTTCAAGGTACTATTTTTCTGGACGATATACGTGAGGTTATGTTCCAGACTGAAAAGTATGATGAACTATATGTCTGCACATTGATGAAGGAGTGTGAGGATACTGTTTGTGATACCGACAGAATGGATATTGTAATGGATAAATTCGATCGTACAGGAGCTTGGAACCTGCCTGTTGTGGATGTTCTTGGCAGGTATCTCGGATTTGTGTCGAAATCGAAGATATTCTCTTCGTATCGTAGCAGACTACAAGATGTCTCTCACGACTAACTTCTTATATTTTCTTAAAAACATTTCAAACGAGTATGAAAACTCTTTATGTCAATTATATATCCAATTTGTTGTCAGTGGCAGATTGGAGGGTGGAACATTGTATCGAACTGCTTAAAGAAGGGGCGACCATCCCTTTTATTTCCAGATATCGTAAGGAGAGAACAGGTGGTCTTGATGAAACACAAGTCTCTGAAATCAAGCACTATCAACAAAAGTTTGAGGAGTTGGAAGAGAGAAAGGTTTCGATTCTTGAGTCTATTGCCCAGCAAGAAAAATTGACAGATGAGTTAAAGGATAAAATAGAGAAATGCGTTGACTCCAGAACTTTGGAGGATTTGTATCTCCCTTATCGTCCAAAGCGCAGGACAAGGGCTTCCATTGCAAAAGAGAAAGGGCTGGAACCTTTGGCAGAGGCAATATTCAATTGCAAAGTTTCTGATGCCAAGGGTGTTGCAAAGAAATATCTCAATGACAAGGTAGAAGATGTAGATGCGGCTCTCAGCGGTGCCAGAGATATTATTGCAGAGTGGATTTCTGAAATGCCCAAGGTGAGAGAGAATCTCCGTTACAGTTACTCCCGTTATGGTAAAATATCCTCTAAAATAGCCAAAGGAACAGATGCGGCTTCCCAGCAGGCAGACAAGTATCAGAATTACTTTGATTTTTCTGAAGATATTTCCCGCTCCCCTTCACATAGGGTTCTTGCGATGTTGAGAGGTGCTTCGGAGGGAGTTTTGTCTATAAAGATAGATGTCGATGGAGACAGGATGATGGACAGGATCTATTCCGATGTTTTGCGCAAAAAGAATGAACCTTCCGATTCTGTGGCATTGGAACTCGACTACGCAGTGGAGGATTCATATAAAAGATTATTGCACCCATCCATTGAGAATGAGGTGTTGAAGATGGTTAAAGAGAGGGCTGATATAGAGGCAATAAGGGTTTTTGGAGAGAATTTGACACAATTGTTGATGTCACCTCCTTTGGGACAAAAGAGAGTGTTGGCAATCGACCCCGGATATAGAACAGGTTGTAAGGTGGTGTGTCTTGATGCTCAGGGTACATTGCTGCACAACGACACAATTTATCCCCATCCTCCTCAAAATGAGAGAAGTATGGCTATCAAGAAAATTGCCAATATGGTGAGTGCCTATAAAATAGAGGTGATAGCCATTGGAAATGGAACAGCTGGTCGTGAGACTGAGAATTTTATCAAGAAAATAGCCCTTCCTGAACATCTTAAAGTTTATTCAATCAGTGAAGATGGTGCTTCTGTCTATTCGGCATCAGCTGCCGCGAGAGAGGAGTTTCCAGATTATGATGTGACTGTCAGAGGAGCAGTTTCTATTGGCCGCAGAATAATGGACCCTCTTGCAGAACTTGTCAAAATCGATCCCAAATCTATAGGTGTGGGACAATATCAGCACGATGTGGACCAGACTCTTTTGAAGAATTCTTTGGATGAGGTGGTAGAGAAGTGTGTTAATAGTGTGGGAGTTAACCTTAATACAGCCAGCAAACACCTTCTTTCGTATGTTTCAGGTATCGGCCCTGCTCTGGCAAAAAATATTGTAGAGCACAGGGATGAAAATGGTCCCTTTGCTTCCCGTGCGCAACTCCTTAAAGTCAAACGATTGGGAGATAAAGCGTATGAGCAATGTGCAGGATTTCTCCGTATTCCAGGGGCATCAAACCCATTGGACAACACTGCTGTCCATCCTGAGAGATACAAACTTGTCGAAAAAATGGCAAAAGACTCCAAGGTAACTGTTGCCGAGCTTGTTTCTGACCAGACCTTGCGTGAGAAAATCAATCTTGAAAGTTATGTGGATGAACAAGTGGGAATGCCTACTCTGACCGATATTATGACCGAATTGGCAAAACCAGGTCGTGACCCACGCTCAAATTACAAAGTGTTGGAATTTGCAGAAGATATCAGGACCATTGAGGATTTGAAGGTGGGAATGGTATTGCCCGGAATTATTACCAATGTGACCAATTTCGGAGCATTCGTAGATTTTGGCATCAAACAAAACGGATTGATTCATATTTCCAAACTCCACAATAAAAAAGTACTATTACATCAGCATGTGAAGGTAAGAGTATTGGATGTCGATGTTATAAGAAGCAGAATTGCTCTGGAACTCGATGGAGGTTCTTCTAATTAGATGATGATTTCTGGGTGAGTATCACCCCTGCTACAACTATTGCTATACCTGCTATCTGCATTGGTGTAAATGTGTCATATCCTGCAAGGAATGAACTTAATGCCGAAAAGGCAGGAATCATCGATGTGAAGATAGCAGTCCTGGTAATACCCAATGATCGGATAGTTCTGACATACAGCAGGAAACAGGTTGCCGAGCAAAGTATTGCCAATGAACAGATAGGGTAGAGCACTTTCCAGGTCAATAAATCTGCCGATATGAGATTTCTCTCGAAAATCACCACCAGCGGAAGGAAATATAGTGCTCCCAAAAGGAATTGTGTAGAGGTTATGGTGTAATCGTTGTATTTGTCGGTCAGTTTGCGAACTACTGAAGAATATCCTGTCGCAGAGAATACTGCCACGAAAAGGAGTGCAATTCCCCAAGAGTATTCTGCAGAGAATCCCTCTCCGCGATAAGCCATCATAAAAATTCCCGGGATTGTCATAAAAATTCCGATGGTATTCCAGACAGAGATTTTCTCTTTGTAGAATACTTGTCCGGCAACAAGAGTCAGTACAGGAATGGTAGCTATAATTACAGAACTGAGGGCCGGAGAACCAGTTGCTTTAAGTCCGTATGTTTCCCCGAGAAAATATATAAACGGCTCACATAGAGCGAGTAAAAGGAACCATTTGTAGTCCTTCTTGTCGATTTTTTGCAATTTCCTCAAAGCCAGACTCACTCCCATAAGAATGATTCCTGCTACAGCCATTCTCATAAAAGTGAATGTGAGAATAGGAACATTCATCTGGAGCAAAGAGTTGGTCCAGACAAATGAAATTCCCCATAAAATTACTGCTGTTATGATATAAAGATAGACAGCAAGATTCCTTTTATTCTCCATTAGTTGTCAAATTCGAGTCTTTTGGCGTTGATATCTTCTGTAATTTTGCCATTTTCAACAGTATGGGCACCATTTACAAAGGTATCGGTAATGGTGAAATCAAACGATTCTCCCTCAAATGGAGACCAACCGCATTTATATGCTATATTCTCTTTGGTTACTGTGTATTTCTCTCTCTTGAAAATTACGATGTCGGCATAGTAACCCTGACGAAGGAATCCTCTCTTTTCCACTCTGAAACATTCTGCAGGGGCGTGACACATCATTTTTACAATTTGTTCCAATGAAATAATCCCTTGGGAATAAAGTTGTAACATCATCTGTAAAGAGTGTTGTACGGTGGGAATTCCCGATGGCGCTTTCAGATAATCTCCTCTCTTTTCGCTTTCCAAATGGGGAGCGTGGTCTGTGGCAAGTGCCGATACTTTTGAATTTTTGATGGCGTCGATAATTGCCAATTTGTCCTCAGAACTCTTTATTGCAGGGTTGCATTTGATTTTTGATCCATATTTGGCGTAGTCGCTATCATCAAAGAAAAGGTAGTGGGCACAAATTTCCCCTGTGATGGAAGGGGTGATGGTACGTGCCTTTTCTATCATTTCAATCTCTTCCTTAGTGCTTATATGCAGGATGTGTGCTCTGGTCTTGTGTTTGTGGGCCAGTGAGATAGCTCTTGAAGAACAATCTATGCACGCTTTTTCACTTCTGATTTGGGGATGGGCGCTGAAAGGGATTGCAGATGTGCCGTCAGCATTGGTTCCGTAGTGTTGTTTTGCCTTTTCGGTATTCTCCTTGATGATGCTTTCCTGTTCGCAGTGAAGTGCTACAAGATGTCTTCCGTTAGAGAAAATTGCATCCAGTGCATTATCTGAATCTACCAACATATTTCCTGTTGAGGAACCCATAAACAATTTGATACCACATATTTTTCTGGGATCAGCTTTTCTGATTTCCTCTATGTTTTCATTTGTTGCTCCAAGGTAGAATGAGTAGTTAGCATATGATTTGCGTGATGCAATATCGTATTTTTGTTCAAGAGCCTCACAGGTCACTACAGGTGGATTATTGTTCGGCATATCCATAAAAGAAGTGGTGCCACCCAAAACTGCTGCTGCCGATTCGCTCTCGATGTCTCCCTTATGGGTCGCTCCTGGTTCTCTGAAATGGACCTGGTCGTCAATGACTCCGGGCATAAGATAAGAATCTTTGCCATCTATTATTTTTTCAGCAGTCACTTCCCAGTCAGAGATAATTCTGTGGTAATCCGCACAATTGCTGTCAATAATACCCTCTATCAATTCGTCTTTAATCAAAAGGCTACCCTGGAATGATAGCCCTTCGTTAATTATTGTAATATCTTTTATCAGTGTGTTCATTTTGTTGCAGGTTTGATTTTTCTGAATTTCAATTTAAGCACCCCTTTGAATGCCTCCCCAAAGATGGAACTGCTCATTTTAGAAGTGCCCTCTTTTCTGTCTGTGAATACGATAGGAACCTCTTTTATCTTGAAAGCAAGTTTCCACGCATTGTATTTCATCTCTATCTGGAAACCGTATCCAATCATTTGTATATTGTTCAAGTCTATGGTTTCCAATACTTTTCTGCTGTAGCACACAAATCCGGCAGTGGAGTCGTAAATCCTCATCCAAAGGACTGAGCGGACATAGAATGATGCACCATAGGAAATCATAATCCTGCCGATGGGCCAGTCTTTGACAGAAATTCCTTTGCAATATCTCGAACCGATAGACATATCTGCCCCCTCTTCAGAGCAGGCTTTGTATAATCTGATAAGGTCGTCGGGATTGTGGGAGAAATCGGCATCCATTTCAAAAATATAGTCGTATTTGTGCTCCAGCGCCCATCTGAAACCGGCTATATAAGCTGTTCCAAGTCCCAATTTACCGCTTCTTTCGATAAGATGCAGTGAATCGGGATATGATTGCTGCAGCCCTTTGACTATCTTTCCGGTGCCGTCCGGCGAGCCGTCATCGACTACCAATATGTGAAAATCCCCATCCAATGAACGAACTTTGTGGATCATTTTCTCAATGTTTTCCTTCTCGTTGTAGGTGGGAATGATTACAATTTTCTTATCTTTCATTATTAAATAAATAGTATTTTACAAAGGTAAGAAAATATTGCTATCTTAGAGCAAAATTATAACCGTCAAACCATAATGATAGAGATATGAAAATGAAATTTCCCTTACTGCTGAAAATTGTAATAGCCATATTGTTGGGTGTGGTATGTTCATTGTTTTTCCCAAACTGGCTCATCAGGGTTTTCGTGACTATAAATGCCCTTTTTGGCAATTTGCTCAATTTTATAATTCCACTCCTAATTCTCGGACTAGTGGCTCCCGGAATTGCCGAATTAGGAAAAGGGGCTGGAAAGATGTTGGGTATAACTACTCTAATTGCTTATGTCTCAACAGTTCTTGCAGGATTGTTCTCTTATTACAGTTGTTATTTTTCATATCCCCATATTCTGAATCCAGGGGGAATGGTGGCACAGGAATTTGTAACCGAAAATGCTTTGGAACCATATTTTGTGGTAGATATGCCACCTGTATTTGGGGTGACAACTGCCTTGATCCTAGCCTTTGTTCTTGGATTGACAATGATTTATATAAATGGCAACTCCATAAAGAATTTTATGTTTGACCTCAGGGAGATTATTATTATTCTGATAAACAAGGTGATTATTCCTATTCTTCCGATTTATATCTTTTCGATTTTCCTTAAAATGGGGGGTGAAGGAGTTGTGGTCAGTGTGATGTCTTTGTTTATCAAAGTGATAGCGGTGATTTTTGTAATGCACGTATTGCTCCTTTTGACCCAATTTGTAATAGCGGGAGCGGTGGCTCATAAAAATCCTCTTGTCGCATTGAAGAGAATGATGCCAGCTTATTTCACAGCCTTGGGAACCCAGTCTTCTGCCGCTACCATTCCTGTTACTTTGGCCTGTGTCAAAAAGAATGGAGTCAGCGAACATATTGCAGATTTTGTTGTTCCGTTGTGTGCAACAATCCATATGTCAGGAAGTATCCTGAAGATCGTGGCGTGTGCTTTTGCCATCGCCTTTATGACAGGAATGCCCACAGATTTAGGAACTTATATCGAATTTATTATGCTGTTGGGAATCACAATGGTAGCATCTCCAGGAGTTCCCGGTGGTGCGATAATGGCAGCACTTGGGGTTATCGCTTCAGTATTGGGATTTGATGCCCATCTTCAGGGATTGATGATAGCTTTGTATATTGCAATGGACAGTTTTGGAACAGCTTGCAATATCACAGGTGATGGCGCGATCTCTATGATTGTAGATAAAATCTTTACTAAGAAATAGTTATGTTGAGAATTTTGGTTTGCCAATATGATACTATCTGGGAAAATCCTCAGGAAAATCATATTCGTCTTGGCAGAGAATTGGAGGAATATCTCTCAAAAGCAGGGGCAGAAGTTGATATTGTAGTCCTTCCCGAATTTTTTGCGACTGGATTTACAATGAATGGTTCATTTGCACAAGATGAGCAAGGGGAAACCCTCTCTTTCCTCAAAGATATTTCCCGAAAGTTCAATGTGGCTGTGGTGGGCTCGGTTCCGGTGAAGGAGGATGGAAATATCTATAACAGAGCCTATTTTGTTACAGAGGATGGAGTTGTCAATCATTATGACAAGAAACATCTTTTTAGAATGAGCAATGAAAATAAAGTATATGCATCGGGGTCTCAGAAAACCATTTTTGAATATAAAGGGTGGAACATTTCTCTGAATGTATGTTATGATTTGAGATTTCCTGTATGGAGCAGAAATATAGATAATCAGTATGATCTGATGATTAATGTGGCTTCCTGGCCTGTTCAGAGAATATCTGCAGCACAGACACTTGCCAAGGCGCGTGCTATTGAGAATCAAGCATATTATATTTTTGCAAACCGAAGTGGGAATTCTCCCTTTGAAGAGTATAATGGCGGCTCGATGATAGTCGATTACAAGGGAAAGGATATTGCTCAGGGGGATAATGGCAAATTCCTCAGAGCAACTCTCGATTTGGAGGGGTTGAGAACTTTCAGAACAAAATTTCCTGCGTGGATGGATGCAGACGATTTCCGGATTGAATAAATTACAGATAAATATTGAATATGAAGAGAATAGTATTGCTGTTGGCAGCAGTTGTTGTAATATCGAGTTGTGTAAGAGAATATAATGTTGAGGTTTTTGGAACAAATGATATTCACGGGGCTTATTTTTCAGACAGTTATATAGATGACAAGACATATCCTTCGTTGTCGAATTTTCACTATTTTGTGGATAGCATCCGAAAGGTTTCCGAAAATGACAATGTAATTTTGATAGACTGCGGAGATAATCTGCAGGGGAGCAATGCTTCCTATTATTATAATTTTGAAGATACTTCCGGCAATCCTCATCTATTGAGCCGTATCTTCAATTTTATGGAGTATGATGCTGTCGTGGTGGGTAATCACGATCTGGAGCCGGGACATCACGTTTATGACCCGTTCAAAGTCGATTTCAAAGGTGCATATCTTGCGGCAAATGCTATAAATAAGGAGAATGGGGAGTGTTATTTTCAGGAATATACAATGCTTCGCAGAGGAGGCCTTGATGTGGCGGTGTTAGGCTTTACCAACCCCAATGTGAAAAGCTGGATTGCAGCAGATAAATATAAAGGAATTGATTTTGTGGCAATTACTGATATGGCACAGGCTCTTGTGGATAAAGTGCATAAGGAGGAGTCTCCAGATGTGGTAATTATGGCTGTCCATAGCGGATTGGGGGTTGACAGTGTGGCAGGTTTTGAAAACTGTGCTTATTATCTTGCTTCGACTGTGAAAGGTGTGGATGTGGTGATGGCTGCACACGATCATAGAAAGAGTGCCCGAAAATTCTATAACGGTGAAGACAGTGTGTTGGTGATGGATGCAGGCTCGAAACTTGAACAATTTTCCAATATCTCCATATCTGTAAAGAAAAAATGTGGTAAAGTGATTGAAAAACAGGTGGAAGGAAAATTGATTAAAACCCGTGGAATCCCTCAGAGCAAGGAATATGATGAGATTTTTGCAGAGGATTTCCACAGAGTGAAAGAATTTTCCAATAAGCCTATCGGTAAACTGACCGCTCCATTGGATATGGAATTTTCTATTGAAAAGGAATCCCCATATATGAAATTTATCCACCAGTTGCAGTTGTCCCAGCCCGGAGTCGATATTTCGATCAACGCCCCTTTGGCATCTGAAGGGGAAATTCCTGCCGGAAAATTGATTTTCAACGATTTGTTCACTTTGTACAGATTTGAAAACCTTTTGTATATCCTGGAAATGACAGGAAGTGAGATAGATTCCTATCTGGAAGTAGCATACGACAAAAGAATTTCCGGGGGTGGTCCTTTGTATAATCTTGACAGTGCAGCAGGTTTGATTTATACAGTGAGCAAATCTGCACCAAAGGGTTCGAAGGTCAAAATCATCTCAATGGCAGATGGCTCCACTTTTGACAAAAATAAAATTTATAAAGTGGCAATGACTTCTTACAGGGCCTCCGGTGCGGGTGGATTGCTTGCAGAGGCGGGTATTACGCAAGAGGCTATGAATGAAAAGGTAGTGGCGATTTTACCAGAGATAAGGGAACTTCTTTACCAGAGTATAGTGGCTCAGGGTGAGATTAACCCCAAGTTGTTGGATGCGGACAAAAAACTTGGATACTGGAAAATTGTCAAATAATTTTTGTAGATTTGCAAAATCAATTTGCCAACTATGAGTGAAAGTTATAAAGTGGCGCTGGGTGCGCATAAACATAGGATTGAGATGCTCATTTCAAAATATGAGCAGTTGGTGGCTGTAAATATGCGTTTGAAAGAGACTATTCAAAAGTGCAGGGAGGAGTTGGCAGATAAGGATAATAAATTAGAAACTTGTAACTTAAGAATTAACGAACTAGAACAAAAGATAGATAAATTACAACTTACTGAAGCGTTTAAGTCATCAGCCTCGGATATAAAAGAGGCTAAACAAAATATAAGCAGATTGGTTCGAGAAATCGATAAATGTATATCATTACTGAACGATTAGTATGGAGACACCTGAAAGAGTATTTTTGAATGTATCGATTGCCGGGAGAAAGTATAAATATAATGTGGAGCCGGAGTTGGAGGATTTGGTGCGCAATTCGGTAAGGGATATTACAGAAAGATTGGCTGCTTTGAAATCAAGATATGCATTGTCAGATAATCAGGATGCGTTGGCTATTCTGTTGTTGCAATATGTGACTCAGATGGCAAGATATAGGAGAGAGGATGTGTCGGGAACTATTTTGAGGGAGATTAAATATCTTGACGATCAGTTGGATGACTATATTAAGCATAATATCGAGGAGTAAATATAGCCGTTGGAAACGCCCTTTGCGAAAATCAACAGAATTAACACTATAACGAGTCAACTCGATGGATGAAGACAGGCCTGGGTGACCCGAAAGGGGATTCGGTATTTACCGGACGTTGGAAGTTTGATTCCAAAATCGGAGCTCAAATCTTATTTATTAAGATTTTTTGATAAATGGCTTTCTGGCGGCTTTTTCAAATATAAAGTCTATCTATTGTTGTAGTTTATTGGAATGAGATAAACAATAAACAAATATATACAACATGAGTAATCTATTAATAATAATCATTACCGCACTTATTTCTGTTGCAGTGACAGCTGTCGTTGCATATTTTATCAATAATACCATTAAGAAAAACAAAGCTTCCCGTATCATTAAAGATGCTGAGACAGAAGCAGAAAACATCAAAAAAGAGAAGATTCTTCAAGCGAAAGAGAAGTTCCTTCAACTGAAGACCGATCACGAGAGACATATCAACGAAAAAAATTCTCAAATCCAGCAGCAGGAGAACAAACTCAAGCAGAAAGAGATGCAACTGAACCAACAAAATCAGGAGTTGCAGAAGAAGCACAAGGAAAATGACTCTATCAGAGAAAATCTGAAGGCTCAGCTGGAGGTTGTGAATAAAAAATCGAGCGAGTATGACCAATTGAAAAAAGAGGCTATCGAGAAAATCGAGAATCTTGCAGGTATGTCGGCTGCAGAGGCAAAAGATATGTTGGTGGAAAGTATGAAAGAAGAGGCCAAGACTCAGGCTATGTCATACATCAATGATGTTATGGATGAGGCGAGAATGACTGCCGGTAAAGAAGCCAAACGTATCGTAATCAATACCATTCAAAGAATTGCTCCCGAAACTGCTATTGAAAATGCTGTTACTGTTTTCAATATTGAAAATGATGAGATGAAAGGTAGAATCATCGGTCGTGAGGGTCGTAACATCAGAGCTTTGGAGGCTGCAACCGGTGTTGAAATCGTGGTGGACGATACCCCTGAAGCAATTTTGTTGTCAGCTTTTGACCCTGTAAGAAGAGAGGTTGCTAGACTAGCTTTGCACCAACTTGTTACCGATGGACGTATCCACCCTGCACGTATCGAAGAGGTTGTTGAGAAAGTGAAGAAACAACTCGAGGACGAGATTATGGAGACAGGTAAGAGAACCTGTATCGACCTTGGAATCCACGGTCTTCATATAGAACTTGTAAAATTGGTCGGAAGAATGAAATATCGTTCATCATACGGTCAGAACTTGTTGCAACACGCTCGTGAGGTAGCTAATATATGTGCAACTATGGCTTCTGAGTTGGGACTTAATCCCAAATTGGCGAAAAGAGCAGGCCTTTTGCACGATATAGGTAAAGTTTCGGAGGAGGATTCAGAACTTCCTCACGCAATTTTAGGTATGAAATTGGCTGAAAAATATAAAGAGAAACCTGAGGTTTGCAATGCTATCGGAGCTCACCACGAAGAGGTGGAAATGATGTCATTGATTTCACCTATCGTATTGGTCGGTGACGCTATTTCAGGTGCAAGACCCGGTGCTCGCCGTGAGGTGATCGAGTCTTATATCAAACGTCTTAAAGATATGGAAGCCATTGCCCAATCTCATAATGGGGTAACCAAAACTTATGCTATTCAAGCCGGTAGAGAACTGAGAGTTATCGTAGGTGCAGAGCAAGTTTCTGATGCAGAGGCAGAAGTTATGTCAAACGAGATTGCAAGAAAGATTCAGAATGAAATGGTTTATCCCGGTCAGGTGAAAATCACCGTAATCAGGGAGACCCGTTCAGTTGCTTTTGCAAAATAATCCCAGATATAAACAAACAATATGAAAAAGATTTTTGTGGGAGTTTTCTCCCTACTTATGATGCTTGCTTGTGCAAGTTGTGAACAAGGTAAGAATGTGCCTCAGGAAAAACCACTTGCAGAGTTCAGCATTACAATGAATGATGTGGAGCGTACCATCGAGGTGGGTATTAACCCCAGCGATTCTACTGTATTTTATGTTTTCGATTTGTTGACTGAAGAAGAATATGTCGCAATCGGAGCAAATGAGGAAGGCATTAAAGAGCTTGTATCTGAAGAGATTGCAGCAGGAGAAGCAATGATTGTTTCAGGTGTCAGAACTCAGGAATTCAGCGATTTGTTGTATATGTCC
>JAZRBT010000167.1:0-1294 GCA_045635245.1 Candidatus Coprenecus sp. | reverse complement strand
CTCGATAATAGATTTCTTTTCGTCACTCTTGATTACCGGACATTCGGGAAGAGTAAAGGCATAAACTGCAAGGACTATTCCCAAGACACCTGAAACGACATATTGCATAGAGGTAAGCTGAAGTGCCAATCCGTCCAATCTGACAAAATCGACAAACCACATAGATGCGATAAATCCGATTGTTCCCCAGATTCTGATAGGAGGAAACTCTTTTACAGGATCCATTGCCGATTTTTCCAAGATACTGTATGCCACTGAGTTGGAAATAGCGATGGTCGGCATAAAGAATGCTACGCTGATGGTATAAAGGCCAAACAGAACAGTGAAATCAACTGCTGCTCCTGCCGATGCGCCATATACTCCGGCACCAATCATTGCAGCACCTGCTATCGCGTGACAGATACCCAAAAGTCTTTGAGCCTGAATCCATTTATCGGCAATAATACCCATAATTGCAGGCATAAAAATCGAAACGATACCCTGAATAGAGTAAAACAATCCGATTTTATCGCCAAAACCAACTGAGCCAAGATATCTTCCCTGACTTGTCAAATATGCTCCCCATACAGCGAACTGCAGGAAGTTCATCAAGATTAGTTTCAATTTATTTCCCATATTCCAAAAATTTGAAGCACAAATATAAATATTATATTGGTACATTTATTGTATTTCGGTGATTTTCGAGACCTCGAAAGTTTTTATTATCTTTGTAATTTGTAAAAAATTGCGACATAGAATATGAATATTAGTTTTTTCAAAACTCCAAAGCACAAAGTATTCAACTATACTCCTGTATATTACGATGAAAGGAAAGAACATCGTGAGAAAGTAAAACAAGAAGCTCTTCGTGAGAAAGCCATCAGAGAGGGAAAAGAGTGGAAAGACCCGGACTACAAACCGGGCAAATACATCAGTGGAGCCTGGCAGGATGAGGCCAAGAAAAACAGGAAACACGCTTTGGGCGGAAATATGAGAAAATATATTGGTTTGGTATCAATGATTATTTTCTTCTTGTTCCTGATATATTTTGCAGAATATTTCCAGAAATTCCTTGAAATTTTCAGATAGAGAATATGCTTCAAGTATTACCGGCAAGTATATCCAATCTAATCGCCGCAGGAGAGGTTGTCACCCGACCAGCTTCAGTGGTCAAGGAACTCATTGAGAATGCTGTAGATGCAGGTGCGGACACCATTTCAGTGATTATTGAGGATGCTGGAAGAACCTCGATACAAATCATTGATAATGGCAGCGGTATGACTCCTGAAGAGGCAGTGCTGTGCTTTGAAAGGCA
>JAZRBT010000166.1:0-2690 GCA_045635245.1 Candidatus Coprenecus sp. | reverse complement strand
TGGATGAGTATGTGGGTTTGCCCGAGGAACATCCTGAGAGTTACCACTCTTTTATGTGGAACAATTTTTTCAATCATATTGACATAAAGAGAGAGAATGTTCACATTCTGAATGGAAATGCCGCTTCGTTGGAGCAGGAATGTGCTGAGTATGAAGAGGCTATCAAGAAGATTGGAGGAATTGATTTGTTTTTGGGAGGTATTGGTCCCGATGGTCATATTGCTTTCAATGAGCCTGGAACTTCCCTTTCATCCAGAACACATATTGCAACTTTGAATAATGATACAATCATTGCAAACAGCAGATTTTTTGACAATGATGTGAATCTTGTTCCCAAAAAAGCTCTTACTGTGGGGGTTGCTACCGTTATGAGTGCCCGGGAGGTGCTGATTGTTTGCAATGGTCATAACAAGGCCCGTGCTCTGAGACACGCTATCGAGGAGGGGGTAAATCATATGTGGACCATCAGTGCGCTTCAAATGCACCCAGAAGGGATTATTGTGTGTGACGAGGCTGCTTGTGCAGAGATTAAAGTGGGAACTTATAAATATTTTAAAGAGAAATCTTCATTGTAGTTCAGTTTAGATATGACTGCATCAAAGGTAAATATAACTGTGGCGGGAATCGGCTATGTAGGATTGTCGATAGCAACTCTTTTGTCCCAAAACAATAAAGTCACAGCTGTGGATATTTCTGCTGCTAAGGTAGATATGGTCAATAAGAGAATCTCTCCGATTCAAGATGATCATATAGAGAGGTATTTTGCCGAGAAGGAGTTGGATTTGACTGCAACTACTGATTTTGAAAAAGGATACAGTGGTGCAGATTTTGTGATAGTAGCCGCTCCGACAAATTATGATGTGGCAAAGAGCTTTTTTGATACCTCTGCCGTTGAGAGTGTTATCGAACAGGCGTTGAGGTATTCGCCCGATGCGGTTATTGTAATCAAATCTACTGTCCCTGTGGGATTTACTGCATCTGTAAGGGAAAAATTTAACTCCCAAAATATCATTTTCAGTCCCGAATTTTTGAGGGAATCAAAGGCTTTGTATGACAATCTTTATCCCAGCAGGATCATCGTTGGGGTGGATCAGGAGAATGAGGCTTTGTGTCAAAAGGGTGCCCTTTTTGCTCAACTTTTGAAGGAGGGGGCATTGAAGGAGGATGTACAGACTCTGTTTATGGGATTTACTGAGGCTGAGGCTGTCAAACTTTTTGCCAATACATTTTTGGCTCTAAGGGTTTCCTATTTTAATGAATTGGATACCTATGCAGAACTCAAAGGATTGAATACAAGGCAGATAATCGAAGGTGTTTGTGCTGATGAAAGAATCGGTGCATATTATAACAATCCATCTTTCGGCTATGGCGGTTATTGTCTTCCAAAGGATACCAAGCAGTTGTTGGCAAATTATGAAGATGTTCCACAAAATCTGGTGAGAGCGATAGTCGACAGTAACAGGACACGAAAGGATTTTATAGCGGACAGGGTATTGCAACTGACCGGTTATTATGATTATAATCAAGGAGTTGAGTATAGTGCTGATAGAGAAAGAAGGTGTGTTGTGGGAGTGTATAGGTTGACAATGAAGACAAATTCCGACAATTTCCGTCAGAGTTCGATTCAGGGGGTCATAAAGAGGGTAAAGGCCAAAGGGGCTACAGTGATTATTTATGAACCTACTTTGGAAGATGGAACCACATTCTTTGGCAGTGAGATAGTCAATGATTTGGCTCGATTTAAGTCGATGAGTGACTCGATAATAGCAAACAGATATGACTCTGCTTTGGATGATGTCTCTGAAAAAGTATATACCAGAGATGTTTTCGGCAGAGATTAAAAGATAGAAGATTATGAAAGGAATAGTTTTGGCAGGAGGCTCCGGAACCCGACTTTATCCGATAACCAAAGGGGTTAGCAAACAATTGCTTCCTATTTATGACAAACCGATGGTATATTATCCTGTTTCGGTGCTGATGCTTGCCGGAATCAAGGATATATTGATTATTTCTACTCCTGACGATCTTCCAGGCTTCAAAAGATTATTGGGTGATGGCTCTGATTATGGGGTGAACTTCCAATATGCGGAACAACCCTCTCCGGATGGTCTTGCCCAGGCATTTATAATAGGAAAAGAGTTTGTCGGAGAAGATGCCGCTTGTCTGGTGTTGGGAGATAATATCTTCTATGGAAGTCATTTTACACCTATGTTGCAAAATGCTGTAAGAAAGGCAGAAGAGGAGGGTAAAGCGACTGTCTTTGGGTATTATGTGAGTGATCCTCAGAGATATGGAGTGGCAGAAATAGATTCAGAGCAAAATGTTTTGAGTATTGAGGAAAAACCGGCTGTACCCAAATCAAATTATGCTGTAACAGGACTCTATTTTTATCCCAACAAAGTGCTCGGAATAGCCCAAAATATAACTCCTTCGGCTCGTGGAGAGTTGGAGATAACTTCTGTAAATCAAGCTTTTCTGCAAGATGAAGAATTGACTCTTGAAATTCTTGGAAGAGGTTTTGCGTGGCTCGATACCGGCACTCACGATTCTTTGGCAGAGGCTTCTACCTTTGTGGAAGTTATTGAGAAAAGACAGGGTTTGAAGATTGCCTGCCTCGAGGAGATAGCCTATAAGAATGGTTGGATCAGTGGCGACAAACTTCGCGAATTGAAGTCGGATCGTAGCCATGT
>JAZRBT010000165.1:0-6190 GCA_045635245.1 Candidatus Coprenecus sp. | reverse complement strand
TCCTGAGTAGAAACACCTGTGAACGCCACCTCGTCCTTAGTTTTGTCCACTACCTTGATTTTATCCACAATCTTCGCAGGAAGATTCTTCAAAGCAATCGAAGGGTCATTGAAGAAAAATGTTTTTCCACCAACAGTAATTTTATCCACTGCCTCCCCATTTACCTTCACTGTTCCATCCTCACCAACCTCCATCCCCGGCATCTTCTTCAAAAGTTCATCCAGCATATCATTCTCCCCAACCCTGAACGCCGAAGCATTATAAATAATCGTATCATTCTTAATCTCAATAGGATTGCCCACAGCAGAAATAGTCGCAGCATCAATCCATTCAGGATTTTCCTCCATTTCAATCACACCCAGATCAATCCCCCAACCATTAAAATTGTGTTCCTTCTGATAAGACAAATATCCAATCAGTTCTACATTCAACACATACCTCCCCACAGGAACATCCTCCAAAACAACTTTTCCTTTGTCATCAGAGAGGGCAAAACTGACAATGGTAGTATCCCCTACAGGAACAACGTAAGCTGAAGCCCAGGAGAGAGGTTCATCGGTAGTAGCATCCTTAAGTTCAAAAGTAATCTCCACATTTCTGTTTTTCTGCAACATAGAAAAATTCACAACTGTCTGCGCCTTTGAAACAGACACAACAAGCAAAAGAACAGACAACAACAATAATCGTCTCATAAAGCTTCCTATTTTTTAACTGGTTTAACTTTGAATCCTCTATCCTTCAAAAGGGTAATCAACCCATCATCACCCAACAAATGGCCGGAGCCGACTACAAATAAAGTCGATTGTTCTGGAAGAAGTTCCTTAATTTGCTCCACCCAATTTCTATTTCTCACCAGCACAAAGGCATTGTACTCATATTCAGTTATTTGCTTATTAAAGACTTCCAACAAAGCCTTCAGATCCTGAGACTTGTATGCTTCTGTCAGTTCCATCAGGACCTCCTTGCTATCATTCTTTCTTGCCATTTCCAACAAAGCACTCGCCTGCTCCTGCAAAGAATTTCCATACAAGAGATTCAATTGATACTCAACAGTTTCCAATCCTGAGACTCTCTTTCCTTTACTCACCGCCAAAGTCTGCATATACTTATCCATACCTGTCATAGTGGAAATCTCGGGAATGACATCCATCAGAATTTTATTCTGCAAAGTAACCATCAGAGTCATAGGCTTCAACGATGAAAACATCTGCAGATTGGCCCCCATCACCTCTTTCAAATAGGAATTCAAAAGATTCTGTTCCTCTTCGCTAAACAAAGATTCAAGTGTCGTATCTGCTGGCATCATCATTACACTCTGCATCTGTTGCTGCTGGGCAAGGGACATCTGATCCATCTTAATCATATCCAATTCCCCCATAACGCAATCGACCTTGTCAAAAATCCTCATCAGCCCCGGGATCGAATCACAAAAGGTAAAGGGGACTGCGTGGTGTGTACCCAAAATATACGATGGTCTGTCAATTCCTTTACCAGTAACTTTCCACAAAAGTTGGCCAGAAGCAGATGAGGCAAATATCTGAAAAACAGCCATAAGTGTAAACAAACGTCTCATATTCAAAAATTGTTATTGTTCAATATCACGAACTATTTCGTCCAAAATATGAAGTGCTTTCATTTCCGCGCGCAGATGTAAAAAAGACATTACTGCAACATAAACCACCAGCAGCACGATTCCAGTCATTGAGGTTATTGGATACATACTGAAAAACAACCAAATCCATATTGCAACCCATATATATGCAATCACTATTGACAATACTGTCAGTTTCAAATGGGAATTTTTAAGCTGCTTAACCTGCTGCGAAAAAACCTTTACCACAGCATTGAAATTCAGCAGACGACTCTGTTGTATCTTCTTTAACAAAAATATTGCCAACTCCAAAACCACTGCACAGACTGTCATAATATTGCTCCACTGTGGCATTCCATAATCAATCTGCTTGATGATTATCCATCCACCCAATACTGCCCAGGCAACCAGTGGAATCCAGATTGTGCGATTATTGTACTTAGTTATCTTTTCCTTTGCGCAAGACCTTAAAATTCTATCAGTTACGATATTTTGTTCATCCAATCTTCTGGAAAGAATATCAAACTGCTGACGCATTTGCTCCAATTCCTGCGATATTTCAAAATTATCCTTATTGTTCATATTGCTCTGTTTTTTGAAATTTACATCTGTTTCAACTTTTCCCTTATTCTGACCAACTTCACAGAGACATTATTGGCTGTTATTCCCAATATTGCCCCAATATCCTCATAACTCATATTTTCGAGCCACATCAGAATAATACTTCTGTCAATGAATCCCAATTTGTTGATCCGATCATAAAGTTGCCTGATTTGCATCGAATCCTCATCCGTTGGCTCATATAGGTTAAATGTCACATCGAGCGGGAGAGTCGGAAGTTCCCTTTTCTTTTTCTTGGAATAATTGATACAGGTATTCAGACTCACTCTCCATATCCAAGTACTCAGATGCTTGTCCCCATCATACGATTTGAGGCCGTTCCAAATATTTATAAGGATATCCTGGAACAAATCATTAACCTGCTCTGAATCCTTGGAGAACATATAACAGACAGAATAAATCCTCCTTTTGTTCTCCCTTACAATTCGTGCAAATTCTCTTTCATTATTTTCCATAAATGATCTTCATTGGATTTGTTTTTCTACATTAAACAACAAACCCTTCAAAAAACTACAGCAATCTGCAAAAATGTCAGAAATTTATTCTTTTTTCAGAATCTTTGCAGGATCGACATTCGTGGTATAAAAAGAAAAAGAGGAAGAATGTCAAAGTTCTTCCTCTTTTCTGTGTGCCCAGAACAAGACTCGAACTTGCACACCGTAATCGGCACTACCCCCTCAAAGTAGCGTGTCTACCAATTTCACCATCTGGGCTTGCGGGGTGCAAATATACAATCTTTTATTGAAATTGGAACAACTTTCGTCAAAAAAGTTTATTTTTACATAAAATTTCAAACTGGCAATTTTTATTAAAATTTATGAACAAGGATTTTTATAGCAAAGGGGAAACATTGTACCTCATCTCATCAGTGGAAGCCATTAATTATCTGGAAGATGCGAGTGACAGCGACTTCATTTCATCTATCAGACGCATCAGTTCTAATGGTATCTTTGAGACCCTTGTGGAGAGTTGCAAAAAGAACAGACTCGGCTTCGATATTACCGGAGATTCAGAGTTGACCGATCAGGAATTCTTGAAAGGAAACACAAAATATGTTGCAATCGTTTCTGTAAATGAAGATCAGGAAAATGACTTTGTGGACTTTATGTTCAATCACGAAATTGAGACCACATTGCTCGGACACGTAACCAAAGGGGAATTCCGTTACGATGGTCACTCATTGGGAATAATTGAGGATTATCTTAAATAGAATGACTGAGAACAGAGAACTTTCAAAGGAGAGAGAGACTATCTCTTCTATGTTCAATTCCATTGCCCCCACTTACGACCTGCTGAATCATTTGCTCTCTTTCGGGATAGATATTTCCTGGAGAAAGAAACTTGTCAGGGCCGTATCACGACACACTCCCATCGAGCACGCCAATATTCTCGATCTGGCTTGCGGAACGGGTGATGTTTCTATTGCTATATATAATAAAGGTGCAAAGGTTACCGGAGCAGATATTTCGGAGGAGATGCTCAAGGTAGCCATCAAAAAATGCCAGAAAAGCGGTATCAATGATATCGATTTTATGATAGCGGATGCTTGCCAACTTCCTTTTGACTCAAACACTTTTGACGCCATTACCATTTCTTTCGGAATCAGAAATTTTGACAAACGCAGCCATTGTATTGAAGAACTCTACAGAGCTTTAAAACCCGGCGGATTGCTTGCCATTCTGGAATTCTCTATTCCCAAAAACAAACTTTGGAAAGGACTTTACACATTCTATTTCAAAAAGATACTTCCTTCAATAGGAAGAATTGTTTCAAAGCAGAAATGGGCTTACACATATCTTCCCGAGTCATCTTTCAGTTTCCCTTGCAGAGAAGAGTTCTGCAAAGAGCTTGAGGCCGGCAAATTCCAAGAATGCAGATATAAATCTCTTACAGGTGGCGTGGCTTGTCTGTACACTGCTGTCAAACCGACAAACATTCTATAGATATGAATTGGGAACAATTTTGGCAGATACTGACAGGACTCCTCTACGCAATGAACATTGTTCTGGTGATTTACACCTCTTTTTCATTGCTCTTCAAAAGAAGAGACCCCATCAAGACCATATCCTGGATTCTGGTGATGTTGCTGTTCCCATACATCGGTATCACAATGTATTTTTTCTTCGGAAGGAACTTCCGCAAAGAGAAAATGTACAGTCGCAAAGGAGCCGGGGATCTGCGACTCAGAAAAGGTCTCAGCCAAGATTTTCTAAACAAATACAATAAGGCCAAAAATCTTCCTGAACAAGTTTCCTCGTTTCACAAACTGATCATCCAAAATCTTAAGAACAGCAACAGTTTGCTGCTTGCAAGTGATGATATGGAGATTTATTTCTCCGGTAAAGAATCACTTATGGCAATGCTCTCTGCGATGGAAAGTGCCAAAGAGCATATTCATCTCCAATCATTTATTGTTGAAGACGATATTATTGGTAATCAGTTCAAGGAGATGATGATCCGAAAAGCAAAAGAGGGAATTGAGGTCAGATTCCTTTTTGACGGCTACGGTGGTAGAAAATTGAGCAAAAATTTCTTGAATGAATTGAGCCAGGCCGGAGTGGAAATTCTCAACTTCTCCCCTTTCAGATTATTCTTCCTTCCCCCTTTTGTCAATTATAGAAACCATAGAAAAATTTTAGTGATCGATGGAAATATCGGATTCCTCGGAGGGGTCAATATCGCAGACAGATATTTCGATGGAGGAAAATTTGAGGAATGGAGGGACACACACGTCAAATTCACAGGAGATGCTGTAATCTCACTTCAGGCAAGTTTCCTTCTCGACAGATTCTTCATTTTGAACAAAAATCTCAAATGGAAGAAGTACTACCCACAATTTGATTTGGGCAGAAGAATTAACCTCCAGTTCGACAATTCAAAATACTACACACAAGTGATTGCTTCCGGTCCTGACAGCGACTGGTCGGCTATTATGCAATGTTATGCAACAGCTATCACCCAGGCCAAGAACCACATCTATATTATCACCCCATATTTTATTCCCAACGAGACAATTCTCGATATTGCAAAAATCACAGCTCTCTCGGATGTGGAAGTTTCTCTGATGATTCCCGAGCGCTCCGATACTTGGCTGACACATTGGGGGACAATGTCTTATATATCCGAATTGCTTTCAGCAGGAGTCAATGTCTACCTTTTTGAAAAAGGGTTCAACCATTCCAAAGTGCTGAGCATTGATGGAGAATTCTGCATCATCGGTTCTGCCAATATGGACAACAGAAGTTTTGAGCATCACTTCGAGGTGACATCGGTCATCTACGACAAGAAAACTGCCGGAATCGTGGAAGCAAGATTCAACGAAGACCTCCGCAGATGCACAAAAGTGACCCTCGAGGAGTGGAATCTCCGACCTATCAAGAACCGAATCTACGAATCTGTTGCAAGAATTGTGGCTCCGATGCTCTAAAAGTGTCTATCCAATTTTATAATGCTTACACTATAAAATTACAGAATTATACTTAAACAGTATCGGATAATTCTACTTTACTATCCAAGATATTCCACTATCTGCCAACACATTACAAGAATCAGTCCCACAAAAAGGCAGAATCAAAAAATAATCTTATTTTATCAAAAAGCAAAATCCCGGAAAAGGACCAAAAAAGAGGCAACATCAAAGGAATTATTTGCTATATTTGTCTATTAAAGTAATTGTACCCAAAAGAAAAAGACAATATTATATATCAAACAAACACTTTTAATTAACTAACCGTATCATTATGAAGAAGTTTTTATCTTTCTTTGTTCTTGCCGGAATGAATCAGACAACCTTTGCACTGATGAATGCGAAGATACAGGGAGAGATCCGCAACAATGTAAACAGAATTGCAAATTGCGAAACAAATAACATAAATAAGGCGGTTTCGGCCTCGATCGGTGTAATCGAGGTAATTTCGGAGCTTAAGGATAAGGGGCTTATTAATCAGCTTCCTGACGAGCTTCAGAAGACCGCGCTCC
>JAZRBT010000164.1:0-1959 GCA_045635245.1 Candidatus Coprenecus sp. | reverse complement strand
AAAAACCAGTACGGACAATATCTTTTGAATCTTCTCAAATAATATAGTTAGAATTAAAGCATTGAGTATGAGGAATATACTAATTACCGGCGGGGCTGGATTTATTGGAAGTCACGTGGTGAGACTTTTTGTGAAAAAATATCCCGAATATCGTATTGTCAATTACGATGCTTTGACCTATGCCGGTAATCTTGAAAATCTCAGAGATGTGGAGGATGCTCCAAATTATACCTTTGTAAAAGGAGATATATGTGATTTTCAGAAAGTTGTGGATACTCTCAGAAACTTTTCCATAGATGGTATAATCCATTTGGCTGCAGAGAGTCACGTAGACCGTTCTATTACAGATCCTTTTACTTTTGCCCGTACCAATGTGATGGGAACTTTGGCATTGTTGCAAGGGGCAAAGGTTGTATGGGGAGAGTCGCAGGATGGTTTTCAGGGAAAACGCTTTTATCACGTCTCTACCGATGAGGTTTATGGTGCATTGGAACTTACCCGTCCCGAGGGAGATGGTGCTGGTCGTGGACCATACGGCGAGGAGTTGTTTACCGAGCAAACCAAATACGATCCACATTCCCCATATAGTGCTGCAAAGGCCTCAAGTGACCATTTTGTAAGGGCGTTCCACGATACATACGGACTCCCTGTGTTGATCTCCAATTGCTCAAACAATTATGGTCCATACCAGTTCCCTGAGAAACTGATTCCTCTGTTTATCAATAATATAAGACACGGAAAACCACTTCCGGTATATGGCAGGGGTGAAAATGTCAGGGATTGGCTTTATGTCGAGGACCACGCCGGAGCGATAGATTTGGTATTTCATAAAGGAGCTGATGCTCAGACTTATAATATCGGTGGTTTCAATGAGTGGAAAAACATTGACCTGATAAAGGTATTGATAAAGACTGTCGATAAGGTTTTGGGTAATCCCGAGGGGCATAGTGACCATTTGATTACATTTGTTACAGATAGGGCAGGGCACGATTTGAGATATGCCATAGATGCCTCAAAAATTCATCGTGAACTTGGTTGGGAACCATCGTTGCAATTTGAAGAGGGAATAGAAAAGACTGTCCGTTGGTATTTGGAAAATCAGCAGTGGATGGACAATGTCACTTCCGGTGAGTACGAAAAATACTACGAACAGATGTATTCAAAGAGGTAGTATCTCTCTGATTCTATGGGTATTTTCCGATTCAAACAATTTTCTGTGAAAGATGATGTCAGTGCTATGAAAATTGGCACTGATGCTGTTTTGTTGGGTGCTTTGATGACCCTATCTTCAGAAGAGAGGTATCTGCTGGATATCGGAACCGGAACAGGTATAATCTCTTTAATGGCAGCCCAGCGACTTTCTTCGATTAAGACCCATCGGGATTCTTTGATTCAAGGTACAGAGGTCGTCGATACTGCCTGTAGTGGAGGATTTTCTCCCTTGCAGAATTTTCAAATTGAGGCGATTGATATAGATGCAGGAGCTGCTGTAGAGGCTGCAGAAAACTTCTCAATCTCCAAATGGAACACCAACCTCCGCTCAATTCATTCCTCTTTGGAAGATTTCTTGTCACAAACGGCATCATCGTTTGCATCAGATACTGTTCACAAATACGATGTGATTTTCTCAAATCCCCCATATTTTGACCTTTCGCTCCAATCGCCCGACTCCCGTCGTGCAACTGCCAGAAATAGCGATGTGGGACTTTCATATCGTGAAATCATAGAATTTGCTGCAAAATATCTTTCTCCAGGAGGGCATTTGTCTTTTGTACTACCCGCAACAGCAGAAAATGATCTGGTTTCTTATGCCGGCACTTGTGGATTACATCTTTTCAGAATCGTAAAAATCAGGAGTGTAGCCCGTAAATCTCCCACCAGAATAATCGCGGAATTCTCATTCTCCCAAAAAGACTTTCCCGAAGAACTAATGTTGACAATTAACGGCGAGAATGGATA
>JAZRBT010000163.1:0-9219 GCA_045635245.1 Candidatus Coprenecus sp. | reverse complement strand
CTTCGGGTTGGTATATCGGATTATCACCTGATAAATCCTCTGGATAAACTTGAACATAAAGTTTATTCACGTTGCCATTGTAGGGCGTTGCTTTAGTACCCATTTGGCCAGGAACTTGCACAGTAAAAGTTGTTGTTCCATCAACTTGTGGCTCAACAAGACTTTCCTGACAAGATGTTGCGAATAGCATACCTGCTAATGCAACGATTGAAAGAAAATACTTCTTCATAAAATTTGTTTTTAAAAATTAATAATAAGGTTGTTATAAAATTATTTAGTATTAGTTTTCTGTCGTGAGCTAATTCTATGTAAATCACTTATATAAAGTTCTTGGTGGCGTATGAAAAAGTATCGGAATGATTTATGCGGCACCACCCGCATTATTTTTATACAACCCACACTCCTAATTTTTATTCACCTTTATAAGCCCAGGTAACCAGCCGGGGCATTTTTTGACACCACCAAAGAACTATTACATATTTCTGCAACAAATGATAAAATCTGATAAGGTTTTATTATCTTCGGTGCAGGATAATTTTATGTTAATCCTTAATTCACAAGGCTTTGCCTGAATAACTCCAATACCAAATTTTATCTCAGTATGTATTTCTCTAAAAAAGAGAAATATATAAGTGAGAAATTGTAATTATCAGCCATTTAGAAAACAGAGTGCTGGAAAATGTCTAAAAAGTATAAGCAAAACAGTATTATCGATATGAAATACACCACTTATATTTCGCTATTTTTCAATGAGATATGAAAAATTTGTATATCTTTGTAAAAGAAAATGATTTCTCTTTTTTAGAGATGTTTGATTTTATAAAATTCTTATTTTAACCAGAAAAGGTCACACTGCCGATTTTTGCGGTTTTTCTTAATCCTCGTAGTTTTTTATCTATCTTTGCCCCGTTATGAGTAATGAGATACTGATTTTTCTTTCCTTCATTCTGATTTATGGGGGCGTGTTGATTTTCTACCGATTCTTCGGAAAGAAAGGGTTGTTGGCATTCAATGTAATGGCAACTATTTTGGCGAACATCGAGGTGCTTATTTTGGTGAACGCATACGGAGTAGAGATGACTTTGGGTAATGTCTTGTTTGCAAGTACTTTTTTGATTACGGATATTTTAAGTGAGAACCATTCAAAGAAAGACGCCAACAAGGCTGTGATTATCAGCACTCTTTGTTCGGTATTTTTTATCCTTATCTCCCAAATGTGGCTGTTATTCACTCCGAGTGAAAACGATTGGGCTTCAGACTCCATAAGGGTTATTTTCAGCAGCACTCCGAGAATTGTTTTTGCCTCATTGGGGGTTTATTTCATCTCCCAACTGACTGATGTATGGCTCTACCACAAGTGGTGGAACTGGTGCAAAAAACATTTCAATGATTCCAAAAAGGGACTATGGATCAGAAACAATGGTTCCACTATGATCTCTCAATTGATCAACACTCTGCTGCACACATTCTTCGCCTTTTATGGAACTTATCCCAACGAAGTCCTGTTCTCAATCTTTGCAAGTTCATACATTATATTTTTCATAATATGCGTTTTGGAAACTCCTTTTGTTTATTGGGCAAGGAGTATTCACAACAGACAAAGCGGGAAGGGCACCTCTCGCAATTCATATTTTGATTAAGATAAAAACTTCCTCAATGAATAGACAATACCTGATCTGACTTATGGGTATTTGTTCAAACAAAAAATAAGGTGGCTGATCCCGAAGGATAGTCACCTTATCTTTTTATAATTCAGAGTCCGTTACTCTCCGTTAGCCATTGTGATCAAAAACTCCTCGTTGCTGAAAGTAGATTCGAGACGTTTCTTCATAAACTCCATAGCCTCGACACTGGTCATATCTGCAAGATGATTTCTCAAAATCCACAAACGGTTTATTACCTCTTTGCTTATCAACAAATCATCGCGACGGGTACTGCTCAAAGTAACATCCACAGCAGGGAAGATACGTTTGTTAGCCAACTTTCTGTCGAGCTGAAGTTCCATATTACCTGTACCCTTGAACTCCTCGAAGATAACATCATCCATCTTCGAGCCGGTTTCGGTCAAAGCAGTTGCAAGAATTGTCAATGAACCTCCGTTCTCGATGTTTCTTGCTGCACCGAAGAATCTCTTAGGTTTGTGCAATGCATTGGCATCCACTCCACCCGAAAGGACTTTTCCTGAAGCCGGTTGAACTGTATTGAAAGCACGTGCCAATCTGGTAATGGAATCCAAAAGGATTACCACATCGTGACCACACTCAACCATTCTCTTTGCTTTTTCGAGAACAATACTTGCCACCTTGACGTGTCTTTCTGCAGGCTCGTCAAAGGTTGATGCGACCACTTCTGCTTTGACGCTGCGGGCCATATCTGTAACCTCCTCAGGACGCTCATCTATCAGCAACACTATCATATAGACTTCAGGATGATTGTCTGCAATAGCATTTGCTATAGATTTCAAAAGCATTGTCTTACCTGTCTTGGGCTGCGCAACGATAAGTCCGCGCTGACCTTTTC
Source organism: Candidatus Coprenecus sp. (assembly GCA_045635245.1). Taxonomy (GTDB): domain Bacteria; phylum Bacteroidota; class Bacteroidia; order Bacteroidales; family UBA932; genus Coprenecus. The sequence goes on along the minus strand of JAZRBT010000163.1, from coordinate 6,699 downwards.
CGATAGGTGTGAACAAATCCACTACTCTGCAAGAGAGATCATTATGACCGTTTCCTGTAAGGGTAAATTTGTCCTCGGGGAAAAGTGGTGTCAGGAAGTCAAATGGTACTCTGTCTCTGATGTACTCGGGAGAGCGACCGTTGATGGTTTTTATTTTCACCAATGGGAAATATTTGTCTCCCTCTTTTGGAGGACGGATTTCACCGATAATGGTGTCACCTGTCTTCAGAGCGTACATTTTAATCTGAGACTGAGACACATAGATATCATCCGGAGAGTTCAGGTAGTTATAATCCGACGAACGTAGGAAACCATATCCGTCAGGCATTATTTCCAATACTCCTTGTCCCTCTACGATACCCTCGTACTCAATTCTTTGAGGTTTTGGCTGTTGTGGTTCTTTCTCCGACTTTTGGGTTTGTTCGGGTTGGACCTTCTCGGTTGCCACCTCTTCAGCAAGTTCCGCTTCAGAGTTTTTCACCTCCACAGAGTCATTCTTTTTATGCTTTCTTTCACCTCTGGAATCGGGCTTGGATTCCGAGATAACTTCTTTTGTGCCAAGATCTTCTTCCTGAGGCAACTCCTCAACCTCATTGTTCTGATTCAATACAAGAGGTTTGATGGATCCTTTTTTAGGACGACCTCTCTTCTTCTTTGAAGAGGATTGTTCAGTCTCTGCCACAGATTGTGTTTCAGCAGGTTTTACCTCATCAACTTTTACTGTCTCTTCTTTTGGAGAAGTTTCTTGTTGTTGCTGCTGTTGTTGCTGAGGCTCTACCCTTTTGTCGATTTTCTTCTTGTGATTTTTGTCTCCCTTTTTAGGTTTGGGTTGAGACATATTATTCTCAGAAGCAGGCTCGACTTGTACTGAAACAGGCTCAGCCGGTTTCTCAGGTTCGGTCTTTACTTCCTGAGGTTTATTTTCGGTCTTATTTTCAATAAAGTAAGACTTGGTCTCCTGATTTTTATATACCGATGGGTCAGTTGTGAAAATCGAATCTGCAGGAGTAGGTTGAGGTTTCTGAATCCTTTTTCTTCTTTTCAAACGAGGCATCTCCTTACTTTGGATAGCCTGCTCGTCAAGGATTTTGTAAACCAAATCATCTTTGGAATATGAGTCAGCCTTTTTTATACCTAATTCCTGCGCTATTTCATATAGCTCCTCAGGAGTTTTTGCCACTAAATCTAATATTCCGTACATTTAATTTTGATTGTATTATTTAACTGCGATAACGTCTGCCTCTACAAGAGCACCTTTTGGAAGAGCTGCCACCTGATATGCCACGCGTGCAGGATATGGTTCTGTAAAATATTGTGAATAAACTTCGTTCAATGTTCCGAAATCTGACATGTTTTGAAGGTAAACAGTAGTTTTTACAACATTTGAGAAATCGTATCCAGCCTCTTCCAATACATATTTAAGATTTGTGAACACTTGAACCATTTGTTCTCTCACACCACCTTCTGCAAACTCTCCGGTTTTGGCATCAATTGGCAATTGACCTGATACATAAAGTGTTCCGTTTGCTTCTACAGCTTGGCTGTAAGGTCCCACAGCTGCTGGAGCCAAAGGACTTGAAATTACTCTTTTACTCATAATTCTATTTATTATAATGTGTTAGTTTATTATCGTCTTGCATCCCATTGAGATGACTGCTTGCGGTATTGCAACAAATCAGCAAGTGCCGCAGCTTTTGCATTGATTCTGAAACTCCACGATGACCATTGTCCCATAGGAATCCAGGAGAATGAAATCTGGAAACAATGGAGGTCATAGGTTGCACTCAATTGTGTAGTTGTCAGTTTAAGTTTGGTTATATCAAAACCTGTATTCACATTTATGTTCAAATCTTTGGTCAATCTGACCTGAGCAGACATAGAAAGTGTCTGGGTATGGGTATTCTTGACAATCAACTGTTCGTTGGTGTATTGATACGACTTGCTATAACTGTAAGAATAGCTGAAGTTCAATGACCAAGGAACATTGGGGTTCAAATAATAGACCCAACCTCCGGGGATATATTCTCCTGTTACGGGATGATAATACACCTTATTATATGATGAGCCTGCAGAGATATTGGCTCCGCCGCCACCACCTTTATTTCCCATTCCACCACCTCCGGGCGCAGCTCCTCCACCGCCACCACCTTCAGCTCCGTCGTTACCTTTTCCGCGTCCCTCACCATTGATACTGAAGTTCGCAGAAATACTTGCATTGGTCAATCTGAAAAGATTGAAACCACCTTCCTGCTTGATATTGTAAACATTATAACGGCGACCTCTGGCATCGATGGCATAAGGGTCAAGGGTCATATTCGCACTGATACCCACTTTCTCCAGAATATTTGTATTCATATCAATACGGATATTCGAGAGCTTCATAGAGTCTGCAAGGAAGTTATACGATCCTGACAAACCGAGGTTGTCGATAATTTTTATCTTCTTGGTACCGGTTCCGGTAGTATCTTCGGGATTCACAACTTTCGCCTCAATATTGTTTTTAAGGCTGAAATTCAACGATCCGGTCTTTCCTTTTGACGGAGGAGCATTGATACCACCTGCCCATTTGTTATACTCCAAAGTCTTGTCAACCCCATTCACATCGGTATAGTTGTATACTCTCCAACCATTCATCGCAGTTCCCATTTCAGGAGCAAACGAAGCTGACAACGAGGGGCTTATCATATGGCGGATAGCTTTTAGTTTACCACGTCTGAAATTGAACAAACCATAGATACGTGTACTCATTGACAATCCTGCAGAGAAAGTCTGTGTCACACCGAAGTCATCGAACTGGTTTGTTCTGATCACCTCCATTTTGTTGGTTTCAGGATTGTAATATTGGTTCTGCGAACTGAAATACCAGTTCATTCCGTAATTGACTGTAGGAGAGAAATTGATATACTTCAACAATGTAAAACTTGGAAGTTTGATATCAAATTTGTGGCTCATACCCGTTTTCAGTTTCTTCCAGAAATCGGGCTCCTTGATTTCTCTCGCCTTAAAGTCTATCTTATTCTGGAATGAGGTGTTATATCCGATTGAGAAATCTTCGTACCACTTCGATTTACCCACTCTGTTCTTTCTTTTGAAAGGATAGAATTTATTGACTGTCAAAGTGATATTGGGAATGGTCAAAGAGTATGAACTGTCTCGGGAGTTCTGATTGTGCAAAGCATTCACAGAAAGGCTCAATGCGCTCCAGGTCTTTGAATAAGAGATAGAAGACTGAATCTGGCTTTGCAAAGCCTCCTGTATATCTGTGGAGTTATATTTGTTGTTGGAGGGGCTGGAGAAGTTTACCGAAGCTCGGAAAGATGTTCCGGGATTTGCCTTTGAGTCCTGGGTATGACTCCATTTTACCCCAAAGTTCTTTGTCTGGAAAAAGTCGGGACTGCCTTTATCCCCTGTCTGGTCATTTGAATACTCCAAATCGAAAGAACCATTGAATTTATATCTCCATTTGTAGCGGGAAGCCATTTTCACATTCCAGGAACCTTTTGTAAAGATACTTCCGGTCAAAGCCACATCGAGATAGTCTCCAAGTACAAAATAAAAACCTCCGTCTTTCATAAAGAGACCCCTCGCCTCCTCTTCCCCGAAGGTCGGGAAAAGAATACCGCTCGCTCTGTCGGGACGCTTTGGAACAAATCCAAATGGAAGGACTATCGGAAGGGGAACATCCTCCAAAACCAGCCAGGCGGGACCAAACACTGTCTTCTGCTTGGGCTCGGTCTCTACCACCGCTTTGGACATCTTCAGATAGTAGTGGGGGTGATCCAATTCACAGACTGTATATTTTCCTCCGGAGATATTGATCGATTTGTTGGGCATCATATTGAGGTTATCCCCTCTGAGCTGTCCATCCTCCTCGTCTGTAATCATATTTTTGATACGGGCCTTACCTGTTTCAAAATTATAGAATACATTATCCATAGAGTATGTCTTTCCTGCCTGGGTCATCTTTGGCTTACCCTTCACATTTCCGTTGGTATCAGCAACCCCTGCAGCATATACCACCTTTTTGTTCACATCATACTGCATATACTCGGCAGTAAGTTCGAGGTCTCCGTAGGTCACCTTGACATCACCATAGTAGTAAATCATATTGCGACCACCTGAGAAATCCTCCACAGTAGAGTCTTTTGCCTGAGAAAATGCAGGACGGTCTATCATTCCTTTCGGACGGGGCATTGTATCTCTTGTCACCAATGAATCGACAGCAGACAAGGAATCTACCGCTGAAATGGAGTCGACCGCCGAAAGAGAATCCACAGCAATAAGGGAATCGGTCAGAGGCAATAAATTCCTGGGAGCCAAAGAATCGGAAGAAGGTCTTACTCTGTTTTGAATGAACTTTCCTTTGCGGAGTCCTACAGAATCCCTTTGAAACGGATTGACATCTACAGTATCGATAAAATCTCTTACCCTCACCTTCGTTTCAGCAAAAGAAGAAATCGAAACAAAAGTGAGAACCAATAATATAAGTGAAAACCTTATGGAGATTTTTGAAATATACATTTATATCTCTTGTGAGAATGGAGCACAAATATAGTCTTTTTTGAACTCCTACCAAAGTTTTATTACATTTGTCGGTGAAAATGGGTAAAAAATTTTTAACATCAGCTTTTATTTCGGTGATTGCCATATTTCTGATGGCGACACCACTTTTTTCACAATCAAAAGCAATTGTGGAACTAAAAACTGTAGTTATAGATGCCGGACACGGCGGAAAAGACCCTGGAGCCATCAATGGTAAGACCTACGAGAAGGATATCACTCTCTCGGTAGCTTTGAAACTCGGAAAATTAATTGAAGATAATTACCCAAACATAAAAGTAATTTATACCAGAAAAACCGACAAATTCGTAGAATTGCACGATAGGGCAGCCATTGCAAACAAAAACAATGCAGACCTTTTTATCTCCATTCACGTCAATGCTGCCGCCAACAGATCTGCCCAGGGGCACGAAACATTTGTAATGGGAACAGCAATGACAAAATCGAACCTTGAAGTTTGTCAACTGGAAAACAGCGTAATTGTTCTGGAGAACGACTATTCATCAAAATATGAGGGCTTTGACCCGGGAAATCCCGAATCATATATCATATTTTCCCTATTGCAAAATGCCCATTTGGAGCAGTCTCTCGATTTTGCCACCCTCGTTCAGCAAAAAGCAGGAGGGAGCCCGGTCAAGAGGGACAGAGGTGTCAAACAGGGAAACCTTCTGGTTCTTTGGAAATGTACTATGCCGGCAGTCCTTATCGAGCTCGGTTTCATATCCAATACCAACGACCTGAAATCCCTCAAAGGGAGCACCAACCAGCAGGCAATGGCAAAATATATCTTCAATGCTTTCAAGGAATATAAGAAGAGTTATGACACAGACATTTATATTCCTGAGGAAACTCCCGAGCAGAAGATACCCGTTCAAACCAACACAGCAAAAAACTCTGAAAAATTCGGAATTCAGATTTTGGCAGTAAACAAAGTTTTGAACAAAAATTCCAGAGAACTTAAAGGATATGAACCACAATATTTCAAATCCGGCAAATACTATAAATATTATATAGGTAATTTTTCGACTCGGGAAGAGGCTCAAAAAGCTCTCCCTAAAGTCAGGAAATCATTCCCTGAAGCATTTATTATTAAATTGGAAGAAAAATGAGAAAAGAAGTAAAATTGGGCGTACTTGCCTGCATCATCATAGGAGCAACATTTTTGGCAGTAGATTTTCTTAAAGGAAAAGATTTGTTCACCAACGACATCAAACTGAACACCTCCTACTCCACTGTTGAAGGGCTGTCAGTATCCACTCCTGTAACCATTCAGGGATACAAGGTGGGAAACATCACTGAATTGTCATATTCTCCAAAAGATAGACTTTACTACATCACATTCTCGGTATTGAGTGAATTTGATATTCCCAACGACTCATACATAGAAGTGTACAGTTCTGACATTCTCGGTTCAAAATCGATCCGAATCATTTTGGGAAATTCTCAGGAATTCCTCGCTTCGGGAGATTTTATCAAAGGAGACATAGCTCCCGACCTTATCGGAAAACTGACATCGGAACTCTCTTCCACAAAATACCAGGTCGATACCCTTCTGACCAATTTGAACAGAACAGTAAACTCAATCAACGGCATTTTGAACAAAGAGAATAGCGAAAATATCGCATCGGTTATGGAGGATTTGGAGAAAACAATGTCAGACATAACAGCCATTGCTTCTACAATAAAGGACAAAACGCCTCAAATTGAGTCACTTATAGACAATTTTGAATCAGTTTCATCAGCGTTGGCAGCTTCTTCGGAGAGTATAAACAATACTATCGCCAATGCTGAGCAGATTACACAGGCCATTACAGAGGCACAAATCACAGAATCTATAAATTCGTTGAAAGAATTGCTCGATTCTCTCCAAAACGAGAGCGGAACCATCGGCAAACTTCTGACCAGCGACTCGCTCTACAATTCAATAACCTCTCTATCAAGCCATTTGGACAGTTTGGTTACCAAAATCCAGAAAGACCCTAAAAAATACATAAAAGTTTCGATATTTTAAAGAGTTTTTTTCTCCGGAATTTCGAAAAAAAATTTTTTCAAAGGCAAACATATTGTCTTTCAGGCGTTTTATTTTTTGAGCGATTTTTTTATTTTTTTGTTTGGTATTTTTTTTTCATTTTTGCCATC
>JAZRBT010000162.1:0-4861 GCA_045635245.1 Candidatus Coprenecus sp. | reverse complement strand
CCTATACGGATAGCAGTCCCATACTCTTTACAAACCTCTATCAGTTTTTTGAACTGCAATGCAGCATCTTCGTGGCTCTTGGCAAAGTTTCCGGGATTAATCCTCACTTTGTCAGCAACTTTTGCCGCAGCAATAGCAACTTCTGAATTAAAATGGACATCGGCTACAAGAGGAATATTTACCCCTTCGGCCAAAAGTCTCTCTTTAATCACCGAGAGCGACTCCACTTCTCTAAGTCCTTGTGTAGTAAGGCGAACCAATGTTCCACCCGCATTGTGAATCTCACGACACTGCGCCACCGCAGAATCTATATCATTAGTATCGCAGTTACACATACTTTGTACAACGATAGGACGGATATGGTTTCCGATATGGGTATTTCTCAGGTTGAATGAGATGTATTTCATTGCTATTTGATTTTATAGTGGACACCAAAATTGACAGTTGCTCTCCAGGGATATGAGTAAATCCACCACGAACTGCTCATTTTTTCCGGATGATACAACATCGCAAGAGAATAATTGAATCCTCCCTCGATATGGAATTCAAATCTGTTAGCTACCACAGCAAAACCGAGTCCTGCTGCAATTCCATAGTCAAATCTCTTGTCAAAACAGTCAAAACCATTTGATTTTGTGGTAGATAGTCTATATCCGATAAAAGGACCTACACTTGCCAGGATTCTGAAATATTTACCAATATCGTAGTGGAATGCCGACACAAAAGGGATTTCCACGACACTTACAGTCTGCTCGAAATTGGTAAATGCATATTTGTCATTCTTGAAGCCATACTTACTGTACTGAATACCTGTCTGAATACCGAAAATATCATAAACCTCCCATAAGGGATTGTAGTAGGTATAAAGAATAGCAATATTAAAAGGAGATTGAACCCCTTTGATACTCAAATCGGGCGAAATGGAAACACCTGTAAATCCATAATTATATCTGATACCGATAAGATGCTCAGGTTTATGAGTCTGCTTGACGACTATAGCTGTATCCCATTGAATACCGGGCTTTATAGTCATCTCCTCATAGTTGTCATCAGATTTTTTCCCTTTCTCATTCTTGTTTTGTGCAGACAACAATGCCGGAAAAAGGAGCAACAAGGTGAGTACAGTGGTTATCTTAATGAGTCTCTCCATCATTTGAACATCTCTCCTATATCGATTGTTTGAATAAGTTCTGTCATTTCAGGAATCTCTATAATGTAGGCATCATTACCCAAAGATTCGTTCAATTTTACCATCAAAACCTTCTCAGGTTGTTTTCTTTCCAACAGTACACCGGTGTCTGTCAAACCGTTACCATTCTTATCCTCAGTGATTCTGATAGAATATTTTCCAGTTTTCAGGTATGGAAAGTTCAGTGTAGCAGTGGAATCCACAAAATATTTTCTGTAGGTCTTGCTTCTTTTCTCATCCACAAGTTCCACCATATAGCGGATATCTCCGGGGAAATTATCCACTTCCAGGAACAATGCACTCAATTTCTCATCGTTGGGAAGGGTGAATTTCTTATCAAGACTGTCGCAGTAGAAACCATTGATATCTCTGAATTGTCTGCCGGGGAATTTGAGTTTGTACTCATAACCGACATTCAGAGGCTGATCCAACCTCAAAATATACTTCTTGATATCCAAAGAATCCCTCTCCACGTTGAATGTAACGGACTCTTCCTGCTGACGGGTATTTATAGAAGTAATTTTTATCGAATCAAAAGGAGTCTGAATCATAGGAGTGGCAAAATTGAAAATAATACCATCCTGATCTATAGTCTCCGCATTGGCAAGAAGTTCAAATTTTCCAACAGTATCGACCACATCGACCATACGTCCCTGACGGTTCTTCTCCTTCTTGGGCTTTGGAACCACCATTCTGAATGTATCACTTGCCGGAACAAGAACTTTCAAGGAGTCATCGGTCTTCATATAATCAACCATCATTCTCAAAGTATCGTGAACACCACCTTGCTCGTTGATCCACAACACGATACTGTCGCGATAATGACTGTACTCGAAAAGAATCTTCTCTTGTGGGATACCTTCTATATATAATGAATCAATTTGAGGATAGTGTGCCCCGAATGTGATATACATACATCTGCGGGAAGGACGCTCCTTAGCTTTTACAAATTGTCTCGAAGAAGACTCTTTGAACAAAGAAAGAGACAATTGTGAAGGTCTTGAGAGACATTCCACAGTATCTTTCATATCTCTTGCCACAAGTTCGGGCAAATCGTATCTCATCACAGTGGAAGGAATCACAAGTGTATCCACAAATGCAACTCTCTCCATATCAGGATCATACTTGTTATTATTGTTCAAATCCTCGATTGCAAATACTCTGAAAGCTGTATCCAATGGAAGATTTCTGACTGTAAAATAGCCCCACAAGTCAGTTTTTGCTGCAGCTCTGGGAAGGAGATTGAATATAGCAGAGTCAGAAGGATCAGTATGGAACAGCACAGTGATACCGGTCATCGGCAACATAGTGGAAGCATTATAGACACTTCCCGAAACAAACAATGAATCGATATACTCTCCGGTAGAGAAACTGTGGACAAAAGGGGGAAACTTGTTTCCCTCGTTATTATCCTTCACAGCATTTCCCAACGACAAAGAATATGATTGGTTGGAATCCAATGGTTCATCAAATGAAATAACCACTTTCTTCCCCTTGATCTTGGCTCTGGGTGGCTTCGACTGAGGGGGAGAGAGGAATATATTATTGCCCGGCTGGTCCAAAGCCACATACTCGTTGAATTCAAAACTCACAACACTGTGCTTACCCTCAGTAGGGTGATTCACAGCATTATAGACCGGAAGTATCTCGACCAAAACGGGTGGAATGGTATCTTTAGGACCACCTTCCGGACCTGTTCTGGTATTGGCACACGACTTTGAAAAAAGCAACGATGCCAATATAGAAATTACCAATAATATACGGAACAATGTTATCTTCTTCATTCTTTCCTAACTTTTACTATTCTTCTTTTATATCAACCCTTGTCACAGTATCGATACCTTTGATCTTTCTGATATGCTCCATCAAAGCATTCAAATCGCTGGTACTCTTTACATAACAATCAATATATCCTTCGAAAATGTTGTCGTGGGTCGCTATCGACACCTTTCTTATATTAATATTCAATACCAAAGTGGTAATTTTGGTCAGTTCATTCAGAATTCCGATTCGGTCCACACCAAAAATCTTGATTCTCGCAAGGAACGACTGCACGGTATTCTTGCTCCATTTGGCATTGACAATCCTCTCTCCATAAGTAGAAGCAAGATTGACTGCCTGAGGACAAGTCTTCTTATGAACCACCACTTCACCTTCATCATTGATAAATCCGATAATAGTATCACCGGGGATAGGGTAGCAACAGTCTGCAATACGGTAAGTAATAGATGAATCGTCATCTTTCAAACCGGTTTTACCTTTATTTTCCTCAGAGAGAATGAAGTCCCTGTTCTTTCCAAAACGGGTCCTGATAAACTCCCTGTTTATCTCTTCGTCAGAAAGCCTTTTTGCACCTGGTTCTGCCACATATTCTGTTCCATCTTCCGATTTAGTATTGAAAAGTTTAAGAGTCCAGTAGATAACATTTTTGTTTTCATTATTCTTTCTCAATACTTTATCAAGATTTAACAAAGCTATGACACCTGTTGCAATTTTATTGTAAAGTTCCTCTTTGGTCTTTACATTATACTCCAGCATCAGCTTTTTGAGAACATTGCTGTGAAGCTTCACGCCATATTTTCCCAACTCATTCTCCAACAACTTCCTACCTTTTTTGATACTGTCCCGGATATCCTCCTTCAACGCCTCATAGACATAATTCTTTGCCTTGGAGGTGTGGAGGAAATCGAGCCATTCGGGCTGAGGTTTGTGATTCTGGGTGGTAATGATTTGCACCTGGTCACCATTCTGAAGAACCTGAGACAGAGGAGCAAGTTTCAAATTGATCTTTGCGGCAATAGCCTTGTTTCCAATCTCAGAGTGGATATAGTATGCAAAGTCGAGAGCAGTGGAACCTTTTGGCAATGACTTAGATTCACCTTTGGGAGTAAATACAAATATCTCCTTGTGGAGCAGCGAATCGTGGAATCTGTCGAGAAATTCCAAAGCATTTGCATCGGGATTCTCCAACACATCCCTGACCATTCCGAGCCATCGGTCCATATCACTCTGAGGAGGATTGTTCGGGTCTTTTCTCTTATAATTCCAATGTGCGGCAACCCCTTTTTCGGCAATGGCATTCATCCTTTCACTTCTGATCTGCACCTCAATCCATCTGCCGGAGTTACTCATCACAGTACAGTGAAGGGCCTCATATCCATTTGATTTCGGATGAGTCACCCAGTCTCTGATTCTATCAGTTTTGGAAGTATAAATACCTGAAACCAAAGTATATATGTGCCAAGCCTGATTTCTTTCCGATTCTCCGCCAACTTTTGGTTCAAAAATCACCCTTATGCCGTAGATATCAAAAATATTATCGAAATCAACGTGCTTGTCCTCTATTTTTCTCCAAACAGAGTAGGGGGTTTTCACCCGTTTCATAATACGGAATCTGAAACCGGAAGAGGTCAAAGCGTCAGAGATGGGCTGGATAAATTGATCCATAGCCTCCTCTCTGGCTTCAACGACACTGTTTATCCTCGAAACGAGATCTTCATAAATTTCTGGATTTCTGGTTTTCAGCCAGATATTCTCCATTTCCGACTTGATTTTATACAGACCCAATTTATGCGCCAGCGGAACGTAAAGGTACATTGTCTCACTGAGAATCTTGTCCTTTTTGTAATCTGGCATAGAGTCTATGGTTCGGATATTATGAAGTCTGTCTGC
>JAZRBT010000161.1:0-1399 GCA_045635245.1 Candidatus Coprenecus sp. | reverse complement strand
AGGCAGCGGCTTCCCCTTTCAGGCTCTTTGGCAAAAGGCTCTGCCACAGAGAGCCACTGACAATGCTGTTCCTCCCAGCCCATTTCATCCATATCCACGATGGGAACACCCAGCACCTTGGCATATTCGACAATCTCCCCTTTCCTTTTGAGGTACTCTTCCTCAGGAAATATATTGGGATTATAAAAAAATATAGTGGTCTGATAACCATTCTCCAGCAGCCATTCCAAAATGGCAGCAGAACAAGGAGCACAACAAGAATGTAAAAGTACCCGTTTCATCTTTTGAGGTCGTAAGAGCACAAAATTAATAAAAAAATCACTTGCAAATTATTACAATTTCACCGATGCCGCAACTGAAAATCTTTTCTACCTTTGCACCAAGAATTGAAAAGTTATGCAACCGACAGAAGATATAATTTTGATCAAAAAATCTATCCGCAAAGCGATTTCGGAGATGAAAAAGGAGATTCCTCTCGAGAAAAAAATCGAGCGTTCTGCCCCAATTATCGAAAAACTGGAGAAACATCCCGACTTCATCAAAGCAGAAAATATCCTTTTCTACTGGTCGATGAATGACGAGGTGCACACCCATATCGCAGTGCAAAAATGCTCTGCCGAGAAAAATATCTTTTTGCCGGTAGTTGACGGAGAGGATTTGCTGATAAAAAAATTCAACGGGGTGGAAACCCTTGTAGCCGGAGAATCTTTTGCCATACCCGAACCATCGGTCGATGCTGATGAAACCTCGCTCGAAAATATAGATTTGGTAGTGGTCCCCGGAGTGGCATTCGACCGTCAAGGGGGAAGAATGGGACGAGGCAAAGGGTTCTACGACAGGATGTTCGGCAAAATAACTGATAAAGAAAAGACCCCTATAAAAATAGGAGTCTGTTTCGATTTCCAATTGGTCAGCGATGTCCCTAAAGAGCCTCACGACGAGTTGATGAACACCATTATCACCGAAAGCGAGGTTATCGAATTGGGCTAAACCAAAGATTTTATTTGAGCAATTCCCTGTTCGAACTCTGAAATCATTTTGTCGACAATTTCGGCAACTGTAGGAATGTCGCGGATGATAGAACTTACCTGTCCTATCTCAAGTTCTCCATTTTCGAGATCCCCGAAAAAGATACCCTGCTGTGCCTTGCCACGACCGAGAATTTCCTGAAGTTCCTCTTTGGAAGCACCAGCCTGTTCTGCATTGTCTATTTGCTCAAAAAGTCGGTTGCGAACCAATCTCGTAGGACTCAACTTCTTCAAGGACAGCATTGTATCCCCTTCATTCAATGTGGTGCAAAGAGTCTTGAACTCCAATGAAGCACTACTCTCATAAGAGACCGCAAAGCGGCTTCCGACCTGTACCCCTTCAGCACCTAAAGCAAAACAAGCCAGCATCG
>JAZRBT010000160.1:0-3658 GCA_045635245.1 Candidatus Coprenecus sp. | reverse complement strand
CGAAGGCAGTCTTGAGTTCACAATGCCATAAAACAACATTTATCATAAAAAATGAAACCGCTAAAACACCTTTCCCAATTGATATTGGGTTGTACACTATCCCTGCTATTGGCTTTTTCTTGTACAAAAAATGACAACAACGAAACGCCAAATCCACCTGAACCACCCATTAACGGATGCGAAGACACCACTTATAATATCACAATAAGTAGCAACTCTGATCTTTTCAAAGTTTCTGCACCAGCCGAAGCTGTTGTGAATGAAGAGATTGAAATTATCATCACAGAGATCCTCGAAGGAGTAAATATAGAAACTGTCAAATATGATGACTACGAAGCTGAGTTCGTATCAAATGAAGACGGAACCATTCTATACAACTTTGTTATGCCCGAAAAGGATGTAACAATCACAGTAGAGAACACTTGTGACATCACACTGATAGAAGGTGAGCACTACACTGTGGTAGCGGATAAAGAAAAGGCCGGATTCAACGAGAGCGTAAATGTAATCTTTACTGTTTCTGAGCCATATTACCAAATTACCGGTGCTACCGTCAATGAGCAGCAATGTACTTTCGTTGAGCAAGATGGCAATGACTTCATCTACACTTTCAATATGCCCGATGCTCCTGCTACAGTTACAGGATATGCCAACAGCGACGAACTTCTTATTGAGCGCAGCTGGGACGAACATTGCGTAGTGGTTATGTTGGACTGTATCAACAATCAGGGAACACCCGAAGAGTATTGTTCTCAGGTTTTTGGAGAAATTGTCCATTTCATCGAAAAGCACGACCTCGGATACGATGTAAAGCTGACTGTAACAGGACTTGAAACAGGCAATGACTACTCATCAGGTATCTTCTGGTCTTTGGCTGAGGACAGCCACTTGTATCAAGATTCTTGGGCATTCTATATGCCTGACGAAAGCGTTATGATCAATGCTGCAAGTACCGAAAAAGGTGATTACATTGGTGAGCTATTCATCGGAGAGTATATCGGTTCTCCCATCACTGTTGGCACAAACAATATCTTCACCACTGCCCAGCAGCAGATGGAACTCAATTTGAAATCCAGTGCCGCATATACCTTTATCACCACTGATGCCAATAATTTTGACACACAGGCTCTTTATACCTATTCGAACAACAAGTTTGACTATGTTGCTGAAACCAGCACCACTGATTGGGGTGTAAGAGGTGAGATTTTGAACAACGAATACATTTTCACAGAAGTTCATTATTTGATATATGACAACTGGGAAAACACTTCCTACTATTTTGCAGGAAGAAATCCTTTTGAATACACTTGTGCTTCTTCTGACGAATTTGGCACATATTACCTTTTGGAAGTAATTGACGACAACGGCACAAGTCATTTCTACATTGATATCCAGAGAAAAACCATCGAGCCGGTAACCTTGGATTTCAAATATGGTTCGGGCATTAATGAGAATTGCCAGGCAAAAGTTTCAAATTCTACCACTGCCATCTTTATGTACAGCTACAATCCTGACGGAACACCTGTTTTCAAATTCAAAGGCAAAGAGGAAGGCACATATACCTCTTCGACTTTGGGAACATTATATCTTGATGGATTTGGAGAGGGTACTTTCAATCAGACCGCAGGAGAATATACCATCAGCGGTACTATCGTGAAATTCAACGATGGCTCAAACACTACCGAATTCAATGTTGATATCAATAACAAGACATTCACTTTGATTGAAGAGAATGACGGATGGAATGGCTTTGCCCAATACTCTATCAACAATGCGAAAATCTACATTAGTGGATCTAACATTTCCAACGGAGTTGTCACCATCACTTTGGACAAAAACATTATCGGTGACGACAAAGAAGGTTACGCATCTATTCAGATTCAATACCCCGGTTCATTCGGCCGCCTAAGCGATCTGATTTCAGATTGTCAGCCTTATTACTTCGAGCCTGAGACAAACACTTTGGTAATCACCAATGTTCTTCAGGGAACAGGTAGCGGTTACTCAACTACCAGAAAAGATATCAGAATCAAAGTTCAACCCGACTATTCATACTTGACATTTGAGGCTGATTACATTTACTCAACTTCAACTCCATACGAATACATATACGGAGGAGAAGAAAACATTATCTACCCTGTAGAATAATATCAACCCCACTCATAGATAAGACATTAACCCCGAGAGTCATAGAAAAACTTTCGGGGTTCTGTTTTACTTTCATAATTTCTTCCACAACACAAACAGTTACAACGACTCTGACTCCTCCCGCGACAATCCCGAACTTTTTACTATCAAATCCATACCTACCCCATTTCATATTTCGTAAACAATAGTAAAAGTTCTCCAATACATCTGCCCCTGTTATCTCTTCCAACTTCCTTGTAACTTTGGAAGTTATATGTAAATCACATTCATTCTTCTACATATCCCTCCCCATACAGCGCTTCTTTGTATAACTTTCAAAAACAAAGTAATAATATTCATACCTACTATCCTGACACCTATCTTAAAGTTCTTACGTTTGCGGACATTTTTGGGGATTAATTTACGATAGATGGTTAAAGATTAAGGTATTAGCAAGAAGTAGTTCAGAGTTGATATTCCTTTTCTATCCGAATATCGTTTTACTTTCAGCTAAAAACAGAAGAGCAGTTTCGGTTTATTCTTATACTCTGTATCGCTGAGTAAAAAAACATCTATTTTATTGCTCAACGATACATCAAACACTTAAAAAACAATTAATTCTGTTCTGCTGAGCAAAAAAATGAGCAAAATTTTGCTCAACCACCTACTATCCTGACACCTATCTTAAAGTTCTTACGTTTGCGGACATTTTCAGGGAAATAATAGACAATAAGAGCAAAATGGAGCACCTTGTGAAAGCACTGCACAAAGTTCCCGAAATTCAATATTAAGTCCAAAAACACCTGGCGCGCAAATTGGGGTCAGATGGTGTTCTGGTGCTCCAGGTGCTGCTGATTTTTGGTACACCTGGATCGGTGATTTTGCTTTGTGGATATCTATAGGAGCAGATTGGTGATCCAGGTGTTTTTGCGAATTTGTGGTGACTATATTTTTGCACTGTGTGTTTTGCATCGGCCATTTGGGACGCCATTTAGAATTGTCACTTTCTGTAGTTTGGGAAGATATATGGGCGCCACTCGGAATTGGTGCTCACTAAACGCTTCGCTTAAGCGTTCGCACGAAATTCCGGGTGGCTTTTGATATGGCCTTATTCTATAGAACCTTCTTAAGTATCGTTATCTTGGATATTGTCTTTCGCTACGGGAAAGCGCATATATGTGGTCGAGTATGATGTTGTCATTCCCGGCTTGTGTTGTGGTGTCATACCCGGCTTGACCGGGTATCTGGATCCCCGATCGGAGTCGTGGATGACAGAGGTGTCGTAGACATAGGTGTTGCTATCTTAGAGATTGTGTTTCTCCACGAAAAAGGTCCTAAATGTGGCTGTGGGTATTGCAAAGTTCTGTTGGTCTATGCTACTAGGGAATGGTTCTTGCTATTTATTCCCTGGTAGGTTGAATATCGTTATGAAATGATGTCATTCATATGCTACCAGGGAATAGTTTATTGGTTTCGTTCCCTGGTAGGTAAGTCGGAGGCCAAGCGGTCTTAGGAAGACAAGTGTTAACTA
>JAZRBT010000159.1:0-4593 GCA_045635245.1 Candidatus Coprenecus sp. | reverse complement strand
CATTTTACAAGTGTCGTATCATTTGTCGATAAGATGGTAGCTTGCGGAGTCAAAGGAGTTGTGATTTTCAACCGCTTCTATACACCCGATATAGATCTGGATACCCTCTCAATCGTCCCTGCATCTCCGATGTCCTCTCCTGAGGAATATCTGCAGACACTCCGTTGGACCGCAATAATTTCTTCTTCAGTGAAGAATATTGATATATCTGTTACAACCGGTGTCCATACTCCTGACAGCGCTATCAAACAGATTCTTGCCGGAGCTGAGACTGTCCAGCTATGTACCACTTTGTATAAGAATGGTCTTGGAATGATTTCCACAATGAATGAAGGAATTTTGCAATTTATGGATCAGAATAATTTTGCATCTGTTGATCAAATGCGCGGCAGACTCAATTATTCGACAATTAAAGACCCTGCAAAATATGAAAGGGTTCAATTCTTGAAAACATTTGGAGGAGTTAAAAAATAGGAGCTCCTAACGATCTATATGACAAAGCCGGCTAATTCCGATGTGAAATGATTCACTGAAGTTAGCCGGCTTTATGATTTACCTATGTTGTTTATTTCCATACTGGACGAATAGAACATCCTTCGTATTTATAACCATCATTTGAGACAGTTAGAGTAGAATAAGCATCTCCTAATCCTATTGATGCGGCAAAATTAATGTTAAGGTCCAGTGATGACCAATATCTTCCCATAGTTCCTATTTGATGTATTGTTTCACTTGAAGCCTTTCTTCCTGAGTAGGGGAGAAATATAGACTGTCCAGAGGGACCGGTAACCCTATCTGAGGGTCTATTTTATGCTCAGATAGGGCGTTCGCTCTCTTAATCTTTCTTAGAAACTGAATGTTAGCGATGTTCCGATTAGTGGGGTCTTATTGTTCAATAACCAGCTGAAACGAGGACCAAACTCGATTGCCATATCGTTTTTGAAACTGTACAGGAAGCCGAAAGATGGTGTAAGTGCTACTCCTGGTTCAATTTGGGTATCGTTGACAGATCCTCCCACTTCCATACTGATGAATCCTTGCCACCCCTGTTTGTTGGGGAAATATAGTTTGATATGTGCACACAGATTGGTAATAGGAACTATTGTTATAATGTGTTCAGCAGAGATTCCTGCATATAAATTAGAGTATCTGATACCGTGTGAGGTGTGCAGACTGCCCCCTGGTACACCATAGTAGTATCCGTTTAATGAGACACTTCCCTGATAGGAGAACAGGTTTTTGTCAGTTTCTGTTTGAGCCATCATTGTGGCTGTGCTCAGCATTATTGCTGCAAGGAGGGTAAGTAATTTTTTCATAAAAATAGTATTTGATAGTTAGGGTACGCATGAGAGGTATTCGGCTGTTTATGACAAATATACAGAATTAAGTCTGAAATTCAAAAAAGAACTCGTCTTATATAAAAAAGAACCGACCATTGCAGGTTAAAGTACAATGGCCGGAAGTTAACAATATGAAAAAGAGTCTAAATTAAATTTCTGTCTTTGAATTCGGTTTACTGTTCTGGATTTGCAGATTTAAATTCAGCAAAGTGATAACTACCTTTTCCTTCTGCTGCTGATATCTATCTTGTCAGATATTTATCAAACAATGCTGATTTAAACCTACCTTAACATAATTACACCTATTATTAAATAAAACCAAATTTTTCTCTGTTAGTCGTCAATGTTGACGAGTCTGTAATTTGAATCAAATCTCAGGTCAAGGCCGTTAGCCAATGATACATCGGTAAATCTTCCCTCTTTCTCTATCGAGTTGATTCGTATTCCCATATAGTTTGCTTCAACATACTGGCGAAGTTGTATAGGAATAAGCCCTTCGGGCATTTCAAAAGTTACACTTGCGCTCTCAGCATCCACTTCTTTCCAATCGCCACTTTTGAAGAAAGTTATCTTTACTCCATTTTTAAGCATAACCTCATATTTGTTCTCGAACAATTCTTTGTCAAGCTTTGCAAAAGTTACAGTCTCATTTGCAAAATATGTATTTAAAAATTCAGTCGCTTTAGCAGGCAAATCTTTAGTATCAATAACTCTGTCGTTATCTGCCATCAATGTTCCAATGCTCATAAGCATTGTCGCGGTAATTATAAGTAATTTCTTTATCATAGTTAATCGTTCTTATTACGAAAAATCTACTGCTATAATCGTGCCACAATTGTAAAGTCCACAAAATTAATGCAATCTACTTATGATTTTGTATCACTAATGAGGTTTCAATTATCAAAAAACATAATCTATGTGTCGTTGAATTTCAAACGATTAGGTGTTCTTTTCTGACTTTTCATCTAATTAAAATGATTTCCGATGAGATATCGTGAAAATTTCCTAACTTTGTAAGAACTTGATGATTTAACCACCTGATTAATTTTTAAACTTGGCAAATGCTTATGAAAACACTCTTTAAAATCTTCGGATACCTTATTTATATACCCGCGTGCCTTCTTTTTATCTTCGAACTTTACAGGACAGCACAAATCATTATCCCCCAATATAAAATCTACACCTGGTTTGTCATAGGAATGTTGGCATACTTCGTACTCGGACTATTTTTCCGAAAAAACAGAAAGTTCCTTCAGACCTTCTCACACGAATTGACACATACACTGGTCGGAATGTTATTCCTGCGCAAAATCCATTCATTCACAGCCGAAAGAGGCGAGGGAGTAATGTCATATTCTACCGGCAGATTCAAATTGGGAGACACAATGATCTCTTTGGCACCATACTTCCTTCCGATATTTACAATTTTCTTTATGCTGATCAAGCCTGTGGTTGCCGGAGATGCAGTTTATATTTTTGACGCCCTGATTGGATTTACATTTGCTTTCCACATCGGCTGTTTTATCGCTCAAACAGGCTCATACCAGACAGACATCCAAAAAAACGGATTGTTCTACTCATATCTTGTAATTGCGACATTTCTTGCACTAAATACCTCATTAGTGCTCTTGAGCATTGATACTAACCTACTTCCGGCTATCAAAAGCTACTTTATCACCGCTT
The DNA here is from genome assembly GCA_045635245.1 of Candidatus Coprenecus sp. GTDB lineage: Bacteria > Bacteroidota > Bacteroidia > Bacteroidales > UBA932 > Coprenecus. The sequence goes on along the minus strand of JAZRBT010000159.1, from coordinate 1,570 downwards.
GGGAAGACCTGAATTTTGTAATAAATTTCATATATTCTAAAATTTGTGCAATAATTTAAAAATTATTTATATCTTTGCGGTCCAAAACAAAATCGGGGTGTGGCGCAGTTGGCTAGCGCACCTGCTTTGGGAGCAGGGGGTCCTCCGTTCGAGTCGGAGTACCCCGACTAAAAGGTTGTTCAGAAATGAGCAACCTTTTTTTATTTCTATATCTCATCTTGTCGTAGATATAATGGCTCAACGTAAAAAGTCGGTTGATATACATTTTCTTCATTACTGGCACAAAACAGCAGTAGCAAGCCCTTGTGCTTAGCTTGCGTATCCAGTTTTGAGGAGATTGCGGCGTATTTGCCAACTCCGTGATGTAATTTCAAAATTGGTTTGTAAAGTCCCTGTAATCTGTTTTTCTGGTTGGAGATACTTTCTGGAGTGAGTTTGCTCCTGTCGCACTCAGGTTTTTTTGCGCTTTTCGGCGGGGGGGACATTCCGGGTGATAAAACCGCTGCAATGAATTGATTTTCATCTCTTTGTGAAGATTATCATTGATATGCCTAAAAAAATGCTTTTTCTGTGGGTCTAAAAATGTGGTCAGGAATGGCCTGAGAGGTCGCATTCAATGGTATAAATGTAAGGACTGTGGCACACAGGGAGCGCTGAATGTGCCCTACAGGTGCTTCTGGGCGGGAATCGATGCTCCAGGTATTTTTGTGAGTAGTTGAATTTATATTGTCTTGAAGTTGTGTGTAAATAAAAAAGTGTATTCAATGGGATTGTTTGAATACACTTGGTTTAGGAATATATTTTGGTTGGTAAATTGGGCTTAGAATGTGAAGCTTAGGTTTAGGGCTCCTACTGATTCGGTGCTTTGGAAGCCGTATTGGCCATTAAATGCGAAGTCGAATTCTAGTGCAATGCGGAATTTCCAGATCTGTAAGCCTAATCGTGGTCCAACTATACCGAATACTTCAGTGCTGTTTGTCCCTGTTGTTCTATTAGTAAACATCATTGTGCCTCCTATACCCACTCCTATGTATGGTCTTACTAATTTATTGGGGCGTCCGGTATAATCTGCAACTGCTTTCAAACCAACTTGATTATATACGAGGCCAATGGTTGGTCTGTCGACTATATCTGCAGAACTGCCCTTGCTGTATTTATAATTCAATTGTCCGCCAATATCGAATTTGTCGGTAAGGTTGTATCTGTACTCAAAGTAGGTACCCGGTCCGAGACCTCTGCCTGGCCCACCAACTGCTCCAAGGATATTGCCCATATTTATCCCTATACCCACCTCAAAGTTATGTCTGTTTTTCTCTTGTGCCACTAATGTAATGCAAAAAAGAATTGAAATCAGAAGTGTGATTGCTCGTTTCATAGCTATATAATTCAATATTTAAGTACTTTTATATAAGATGCCAATAAGCACTAAATTGTTGCACCTATGTTCTATTTGTCTGATTATTTTAGGAATCTCTATCAATTACTTCACTTTGGCATTTGAATGGAATGATTTTGCGAATTTATCAGCAGGCCTTGAGAGAGGCTTTTGCAAAAACACCTGGCGCGCAAA
>JAZRBT010000158.1:0-9809 GCA_045635245.1 Candidatus Coprenecus sp. | reverse complement strand
CAATGCTGCTGTTTGGGACCGTGCTGTTTGTCAAGTCTCCGGAGTTGCTTCGTCGCAGATTGGATGCTAAGGAGAAGCGCTCTGCCCAAAAGGGTGTTGTCAAGTTTTCGGGTCTGATTTTTATTTTGACATTTATAGTCGCAGGACTTGATTTCCGCTACGGATGGTCTGTTGTACCGGATTGGGTGACATATAGTGCTGCTGTGCTCTTCCTATTAGGGTATGCTTTGTATGCAGAGGTGATGCGTGAAAATATATGGCTCTCCAGAACGATAAAGGTGGAGAGTGAGCAACAAGTCATTACGACAGGACTCTATTCAATTGTCCGCCATCCGATGTATTCTGCCACCTTGCTGATGTTTCTTCCAATTCCTTTAATTCTTGGCTCTTGGTGGGGAGTGCCGGTTATGTTGCACTATGTCTCAATAATCAAAAGGCGAATCGAGGACGAAGAGAAGTTGCTCCGTCTGGAACTCAAGGGTTATAGCGAATATTGCGACAAACTTCCCTGGCGTCTCATTCCGTATATTTGGTGACAGTGATTTTTCAAACAATCTTACTACCTTTGCCCCCTGACAAATTTTTGCATTCGGGGTTATGGAATCTGTAATGACATTTTTGGCAACGACTCCCTATTGGGATCCGACGATGATTGCTATTCTGATAGCGGTCGGGGCATTCGTGGGGTTTGTCAATACTGTTGCGGGGCTTGCCACTGTCATTTCATATACCCTTTTTATGTTTATGGGGATGCCTATAAATATTGCAAATGCGACCTCGAGGGTAGGTGTGTTGTTGCAATTTTCGGCAAATTCCTTGATTTTCAGGAAGGAGGGGATTCTGGATGTGGCTTTGGCTACGAGGGTCGGGATTCCTGTTGCAGTGGGGGCTTTGCTTGGAGCTGAGATGGCTGCGGTCTTCAGAACAGATGTGATAGAGATAGTTACCGGAATTGTCTTGCCTGTGATTGCTTGTCTGTTGTTTGTGGACAAGAAAAAGTTCTCTGAGAGGTATCATATTTCTGCCCAGCCCCAAATGTCTCCGTTGAAATATTTGATCTTCTTTATAATAGGTATATATGGCGGGTTTACTCACGCTGGAATAGGCCTGCTGGTGATTTTCGGCTCATTTATATTTTTAGGACAGGATTTGCTTCACTCAAATGCGATAAAACAACTTACCACTGTGATTTATACCCCGGTGGCGCTGGTGGTGTTTGCTCTGCACGGGCAAATCAACTGGCCGGTGGCATTGATATATGCGGTAGGGAATGTTTTGGGTGGAGTGATTGCTTCAAAAGTGGCTATCAAGTGGGGTGAGAAATTTATCAAAATTTCGGTGGTTGTCGTGGTGGTGTTAGTTTCTTTTTATCTGTTGTGGAAACAATTTTAAGCAATTTTGTAAATTTGTGGTATGATTGATAAGCTGACAGTCGATAAAATTCTTGAAACTGCTGAGATAGTGGATGTTATTGGTGATTTCGTCTCATTGCGCAGACGAGGTGCCAATTATATAGCTTGTTGTCCTTTTCATAATGAGAAGACCCCCTCTTTTTCGGTTTCTCCGACCAAGGGTATTTTCAAATGTTTTGGTTGTGGAAAGGCAGGCAGTGCTGTGACATTCCTGATGGAGCACGAGCAGTTGAGTTATGTGGAGGCTTTGAAGTATCTCGGCAAAAAGTATGGAATAGAGGTGAACGATGTCGAGGAGACCGAGGAGATGACAGCCGACAGACTCAGAAGGGAATCTATGCTGGCAGTCAGTGAGTTTGCATCCAAGTTTTTTACCGATAATCTTTTCAATACTTCAGCCGGAAGGGCGATAGGACTCTCATATTTTAAGGAACGCAGAGGCTTTTCGGATGAGATAATCCGCAAATTTGGTTTGGGTTATTCTCCCGCTTCAAAAGCTTTTGTACAGAGTGAAGAGTATGTTCCGACTCTTTTCGAAGCAGCTCAGAAGAGTGGTTTTAAAAAGGAGTATCTGATTTCCACAGGATTGTGCTTTGAGCATAATGGAGGAAGGGTGCTCGATAAATTTTACGAGAGGGTGATGTTTCCCATTCACTCTTTGAGCGGTCGTGTAATTGCTTTTGGCGGCAGAACTCTCAGGGAGGACAAGAGTGTTGCGAAATATATGAACTCTCCCGAAAGTGAGATTTATCATAAGAGTAATTCGCTATATGGAATTTTCTTTGCCAAGTCGGCAATTTCCCGTTTGCAGAAATGTTATCTGGTAGAGGGTTATACTGATGTAATCTCTATGCATCAGGCCGGTATAGAGAATGTTGTAGCTTCTTCCGGAACCTCTTTGACAGTAGAACAAATCAGACTTATCCGCCGTTTTACAAATAAGGTGACTGTTCTGTATGATGGAGATGCTGCCGGTATCAAGGCATCTTTGAGGGGAATCGATATGCTTTTGGAAGAGGGACTGGAGATTAAGGTGGTTCTTTTGCCGGATGGGGAAGACCCCGATTCTTTTGCCCGAAGCCATACCGCAGAGCAAATCAGAGAGTTTCTGGATGCAAATGAAAAGGATTTCATAAACTTCAAATATGAACTTCTAAGTTCCACTGCCGACAGGGATCCTCTCCGAAGGAGTGAGCTTATCAGGGAGATTGTCAAGACTATCTCGGTTATCCCCGATCAGATTACCCGTACGGTTTACATAGAGCAGACTGCTGCGAAGATGGGCTTTAAACAAGAGGCTCTTTTTCAAGAGGTTGCTCAGTTAAGAAGAAAGAGAATAGAGTCGGGTGAGTATGAGGCAAGGCGTCAGCAGGAGAGCTCGTCGATTTATACTCCCGCGAAGGTGACACCACAGTCCGAGGTCTCACGAATGGAACAACCTTCTCATATAAATGTTCCTATTATGGAGCAGACGGAGAAGGAACTCCTCTATTATGTTTTGAAATTTGGGGAGTGCGAGATGGTTTTTGAGCAGGAACAACTCTATGGAGGAGAGCAGCCTTTGATGAGAATCACTGTTTCCCAATATATTTCGGCTCAGTTGGAAAACGATGCTTTGTCGTTGATAAATCCTATATATCAGAGAATTTATAAAGATTATTATCTCTTTAGAGATGAGGAGATTGCTCAGATTCATTCTTCAAATGATGAGTTTGGGGGCAATGGTCTTTGGGAAGATTTGTCGCAGTCGGAAAGGGAGGATTTATTGCAACAAAAGATTCTGAAACATTTCAAAAATCATCCCGACAGTGCTGTTGCAAAGTGTGTTCTGAATATCATTGAGGACAATTATGAGGTCAATGTCAAGGAGTATCTCCGTTCGATGATACCCGAAAGGACCGTAATCAATAAGAATGTCCCTCACGTGGTGCTGATATTCAAAATGAAGTATATCGAATATCTGTACAAGCAGGCGACAGAAGAACTTAGGGAATTTACAAAAGATACTGATCCCGAGGTAGTTCGTGAGAAAATGAGCCAGCTCTCAATTCTTTCTCAGGTACGAACTGCTTTGGTTAAGGAGTTAAAGCGTTTCTAATATATAAATAGGTATGTTTCGTGTTTTAGAGATTTGTTCGGCAAATATTGCGAGTGCCATTGCAGCACAGAGAGCAGGTGCAACTCGTATCGAATTGTGCTCCGAACTTGCCACCGGAGGGGTAACCCCATCTATTGGAATTATTGAACAAGTCCGCTCAAAGGTGGATATTGCTATAAATGTGTTGATCAGACCTCGTTCGGGAGATTTTCTCTATTCATCTGATGAGGTGGAGAGTGTTTTGAGAGATATTGCCTGGTGTGCAAAACTTGGAGTGCAGGGAGTAGTCGTAGGGGCGCTGACTGCCGATGCCAAAATCGATGAGGTGGTTTCACGACAATGGCTTAAAGAGGCGCACAGTCGGGGACTTTCAGCTACTTTTCACAGGGCAATAGATTGTGCAGAAAATATCTTTGATGCGACAGAAGTTATAGCCTCAATGGGTTACGACAGAATACTCACTTCTGGTGGTTTCCCTACGGCATATCAGGGTATGGAAAATATCTCCAGAATGGTGCAGATGACCGCCAAAAACGGTCCGATCATTATGCCCGGCTCAGGTGTTAATCCCGACAATATCAAGGAGATAGTAACTCAGACAAAGGTACAGGAGATTCATTTCTCCGCTTCTTCGGTATATCCTTCAGGGATGAAGGTACTCGGAGGTATTGCTCAAAAGGAGACTTTGACCCAAAGCGACCCAATCAAAATAAAGGCAGCAGTCGGGGCTCTGATGTCGTTGTAGAAAGAAGTACTCCTTCTGAGATATTAAACTTAGTGCCGTAATCCCTGCCGGGGTTGCGGTATTTTTTGCGTCAGTCATATGGATGCCACTCGGAATAGGTGCTCACTAGGTGCTGCGTTCGGGGGCCCTTTCGGAATGGGCAGGGGCTGCCGAACTCGCCTTCGGCTCAAACACAGCAGCCCTTTTCCTGCTCATTCTCTCATCGCCCTTAGTCCTCACTCCGCAAATCGTTCGCACTCAATTCCGGATGGCTTTGGATGTTACCTTATTCTATAGAGGCAGTTTTGTCGTTATCCTGGGGAAGTGTTTGGGTATGCTGAAATGTGGCAGAACAGGGGTAAATGTATATGATGACCTGGAAATGTGGTAAAACGTGGCCGAGGGTGATGTTGTTTTACCTCTGTGTCTTACCAGTTTAGGTGTCATACCCGGCTTGACCGGGTATCTAATCTTGTGATGGAAGATGTAATGTTATTCTTATCGGTATTTGGTTCCGGTTATTTGTTAGATTGTTCTTTCGCAAAAACACCTGGCGCGCAAATTGGGCCTACGGGGTGTTCTGGTGCTCCAGGTGCTGCTTGATTATGGTACACCTGGCGCGGTGAATTGGCTTTGTGGATATCTGTGAGGGCAAATTGATGCTCCAGGTGTTTTTGGTCTTGCTGGCGGGCAGAGAGGTTGATTTAACTATTATAGAACTGTAATAAGTGCACGGTAGAGTAGTCTTCATTAATATCTGACGTGCAGTTATGTCGACTAGGCTATTGTAGAACTTTAACGCGTGCCCGGTAGCGTATTTGTTTTTGTTTGCTGACGGGCGGTAAACCTTGTTGCAGTAGCTTCTAATGCGAGTGGGTGCACGGCAGCGTAGGCTTTTTGATTAGCTGCCGGGCGGTGATATGTGTTAGGGTGTGTTTATTGCGGAGTTGTTGCACGGCAGGTGAAGAGTAATTATTTTTTGTTGCTATCGGAATTGCCAACCACTCGGAATTGGTGCTCACTAGGTGCTGCGTTCGGGGGCTCTTTCGGAATGGGCAGGGGACTGCCGAACTCGCCTTCGGCTCAAACACAGCAGCCCTTTTCCTACTCATTCTCTCATCGCCCTTAGTCCTCACTCCGCAAATCGTTCGCACTCAATTCCGGATGGCTTTGGATGTTGCCTTATTCTATAGAGGCCGTTTTGTCGTTATCCTGGGGATGTGTTTGGGTACGCTGAAATGTGGCAGAACAGTGGTAAATGTATATGATGACCTGGAAATGTGGTAAAACGTGGCCGAGGGTGATGTTGTTTTACCTCTGTGTCGTACCCGGCTTGACCGGGTATCTGGTTTATATGTAATGTATCGTTGGTCGATGCTACTAGGGAACGGTTCTTACGATTTATTCCCTAGTAGTTTGAATATCGCTATGAAATGACGTCATTTATGCGGTACCAGGGAATGGATTATCGGTTTCGTTCCCTGGTAGGTTCTGTCTGCGATATTAGGTTTGTGTTGTCATACCCGCTTGACCGGCTATCTGGATTCCCGATCGGGGTCGGGAATGACTGTTGTTATGGAGATGACTGTTCTTATCTGGTTTATGGGCCGTGTAAAATAAAAATCCTCCGAACAGAAAACTTAATGTTCGGAGGATTTCTTAGTTATGAGATTTGTTATTAGTTGTTTTCAATAAAGATGTAAGGAACTCTTGCGTAGGTACCTTGGTACTCTTTAACTGAACTGAAAAGTTTTTCAATCATTTTCTCTGGAGAGTTGATGATAGCCATTGCCTCTTCAGCGTCGCTTGCTTTCTTAAGCAGTTTGGTGATGCTGTCTTCTACTTGAGGATACTCAACTACTCTGTAGTCTTGCAGGTCGCAGCAGATAGCAGCGTATGAGATAGCGTCGTTGATACCACCGATCTCGTCAACAAGTTTGATTTGAAGACCTTCGTCACCGGTCCATACTCTACCTTGTGCGATTTCGTCAACTCTTTCTGGAGTCATTTCTCTACCTTTAGCAACGATGTTGATAAATTGAGTGTAAATCAATTCGATGCTCTCCTGGATAGATTCTTTTTCAACTTTGTCCAAACTTTTTGTCATACTCAACATTCCTGCGTGTTTGTGTGTTGAAACAGTTTCAGGATTGATGTGAAGTTTGTTTTTGAAAGCTTTTTCTGCTGAAGGAATCATACTGAATACTCCGATAGAACCTGTGATTGCAGTGCTGTTACTGTAGATTTTGTCTGCACCTGCTGAGATCCAATATCCACCTGAAGCTGCCATTGTACCATACGAAACTACAAGAGGTTTCACTTGTTGGAGAAGTTCAAGTTCTGCTCTGATTTGTTCTGCAGGTTGAACAGCTCCACCGGGAGAGTTTACTCTTAGTACTACGGCTTTAATAGTGCTGTCTTTTCTTACTTTTTCAATGATTGGAACAAATTTCTTTGCGGTGATACCTTCTCCGCTGATGTTGATTTCGCCGTCAGCATAAATTACAGCGATTTTCTCTTTTGCCTTCACATTGGGTTGAAGAACTGCACTTGCATATTTGTTCAATGCAATGACATTAAGGTCTTTAATCTCCTCGATATTTGAAAGTTGGCAAATAGCTTGGTCGAATTCAGCTTTGGTGCAGATAACATCGATAAGCTTGTGCTCAAGCATTTGCTCAGGAGTATTGATTTTCAAGTTGTTGATAAGATCATCAAAGTGTTCTCTTGAAATTTCTCTTGAGGTACAGATTTCACCTGCAATGTGATTCCAGGTAGAGTTAAGTCTCGAAAGAGTTTGCTCGTAGTTGGCCTCACTCATCTCGCTGGCGATGAACTGCTCACCTGCTGATTTATATTTGCCGTGTCTGATAAGCTGCATTTCTACACCGACTCTTGAAAGGATATCTTTAAGGTACATAATTGTTCCTGAAAGACCAACGATACTGTTGGAAGCCATATTGTCAGAATAGATTTTGTCTGCAACTGTTGCAATGTAATATCCTTTCAATGAGAAGTTTTCTCCGTAAGCAATGATTGCTTTGCCGCTGCTGCGGAATCTTTCCAATGCATCTCTTAGCTCTTCAAAGTAAGAAATGTCACTTTCCTGGTCAAGATTGGTGATTAGGATATATTTAATGTTAGGGTCAGTAGCTGCATTGTCAATTGCATTGATAGCATCTCTGATACCCAATGTTTCTGTAACTTCTGTAGAACCTATTAGTGGAATAGATGGCATAAATGAGCCAAAGTCAAAATTATCACTGACGGTTTGTTCTGCTATTGCTGTGCCGAGGTCGATTTTAAGAACTGACTCGGGTTTAACTGCAATAGCCTCTTTTTGAGGGGTAAACGATCCTATAATCGAAAAGGTAACGATGAAGATAAGACCGAGGGCTACGAAGCATCCAAGTGTCGCTGCCAATAAATTTCTGAAGAATTTCATATTAACTCTTTTAGTGTTTGATTAATCTGTTTTTGCAAAAATAAAAATTAGTCATATCTTTACAAAATTATTATGATTAAGTTTACCGATAAAATAGGGCTTCTGATGCTGTGTATCATCTATTTGGTGGCTACATTGGGCTTTAGCATTCATACTTGTATGTGTGAACGCACGAGCAATGTGGTGCTGATTTGGGAGCACGAGCAGCAGACTTTCGAGCACTCTGATAGTGAGTGTCATACAGAGTCAGGCTGCTGCCATTCAGACAGTCACTCGGAGTGTGACGGAAATGAGTGCTGCTCTACAGAACTATTTGTCGTGGATGACTCGTTTTTGATTAATGATAATGATAATCTGATAGCGTCGGTCAAGACTCTTCTTTCATCGCATATAGCATTGGATGAAGTATCTCCAATCTTAAGTATTTTCAATTACCGACAAGATCATTTGTATGATATTCCGGGCAATAAGCCCCCTTTGGAATGTGATATTTTTGTGAAAAACGCTCAATATAGATTATAGCCGATGGTTTTGTTTTTAATGTCTTAAAAATACAAACCATTGATTATTAATTTTTTATTGAAATATCATAATATGAAAAAATACTTGATTCTTTTATTTGCTCTTGTAGCATTCCCTTCATTGGCACAGAGTGTCAAGACTCTTGAAGGTGTTGTTAAAACAACTGAAAATGAAGGTATTCCATTTGCCTCGGTTTTTTGGATCGAGAGTGGTACTTATGTAGATTGTGATGAGAATGGTAAATTTTCGATTAAAAGAAAGTCGAAAGACCAGACTCTTGCAGTGGCAGCATTGGGCTATGACAATGATACATTGGTCGTCGCTGCTGATGTTCAATTTGTAGAATTTTTCCTGAAGGGCCAGAATTATTTGGATGAGGCAGTGGTGGTTGCCAGAGACCAGGGCAACTTCCTTTCAAAGGTTACCCCTGTCAAAACCGAGGTGATTTCGGCAGCAGGATTGTGTAAAATGGCTTGTTGTAACCTTGCAGAGAGTTTTGAGAACTCTGCTTCTGTTACAGTGGGATATTCGGATGCAGTTACCGGTGCCCGTCAGATCCGTCTTCTCGGACTATCCGGTATTTATACCACAATGCTTGATGAGAACAGACCAATTATGAGGGGTATTGCAGCTCCTTTCGGACTTTCTTATATCCCCGGCCAGTGGCTGGAAAGTATTCAGGTGGCAAAAGGTCCATCTTCTGTTATTAATGGTGTAGAGGCTATTACAGGTCAGATCAATATGGAGCACAGAAAGCCTACTGATGAGAAGCCTTTCTTCCTGAATTTGTTTTTGAGCAGCACTTTGAGAACAGAAATGAATATCGCTTCATCATTGCAGCTTAACGAGAAGTGGAGCACAGTGATTTTGGCGCACGCTTCTACCGACCCTATGGCTCACGACGGCAATGGCGACGGTTTCAGAGATGACCCAACTTCGATGCAGTTCAACGTTGCAAACAGATGGTTGTATTACGATCAAAGCGGTCTGCAGGTGCGTTTCGGCGTGAAGGCACTTTATGATGACCGTACCGGTGGTCAGATGTCTTACAAGAAATCGATGATCTCAGATTATGGTTCAATGGATATTCCCTGGGGTACAAATATCGTAAACAAGAGTATTAACGGATACTTCAAAGTGGGTATTCCTTTGAATGCAGACAATTCTCACAATATCGCAGCTGTAGGGGATTATACCTATTATCAAATGGATTCTTACTTTGGACTGAAGAGTTATTTCGGAAAACAGAATTCGGGATTCCTCAATATCATTTACCAAGGGGAATTGAATGAGAACCATCGTATCAACTTCGGAGTGAGAAACTTCTATGACAATTACAATGAGTCGTTATTCGATGTTATGGAGCGCGATGGAGTTGTAAATCGTGAGAATATTTTGGGCTCACCTCTAAGAGTAGAAAACTCGGTAGGTGCTTACGGAGAATATACATACACTCTTGGCGAGAAATTCTCTGCAATCGGTGGTTTGAGTGTCGATTACCATAATCTGTATGGTCTGATGGTTTCTCCCCGTGCAAATATCAAATGGTCTATTACCGATTATTTGATTTTCAGAGCGCAGGGTGGTAGAGGTACCCGCTCTCCAAAT
>JAZRBT010000157.1:0-8953 GCA_045635245.1 Candidatus Coprenecus sp. | reverse complement strand
CAGATAGAGAAATTATAGATGCTTTTATATCGCAGCCGAAGTGGCCGCAATGGATTCCCAGGAGAAGATAAAATACTTACGCGAGATGAATACAGAACGAGACATACGAAACCAGATGCAGTACCAGTACGATATGGGACTTGAGGAAGGAATTGAGAGAGGCAGAGAGAAATGGATCGAAGTAGGTGTCGAGAAGGGTATTGAAATCGGTTTCGGGCAAGGACTTGAGAAAGGTGTTATGAGGGGTATAGAGAAAGAAGCAATGCGAATGGCAGGCAAATTTAAGTCAGAAGGAATTGATATTGATTTGATTATTAGATGTAGCGGCTTGACTCGGGAACAGATTGAATCGTTATAGGATAATCATTAAGGATATCGGAAGCAATGATTGCTTAATATGAATTACTGCGCTCGGCTATCTGTCGGGCGCAGTTTTATTATTCTTTATGTGTTATTTAGAGGAGATTGAAATGTTAGATATCAATCTTTTTCCTAATTTTGAAATTTGGTAAATGTAGATATTATGGCAGTTATTGAATTTTCAATTGATTTTTTCTCAAGGATTGTGTTGGAGAGTGCTGAGAAACTCCATTTTTGTGTTATATCAAGAGTGTATATTGATTCGCAGATTCCTACATTTAGGGCTCCAGGAATCAGAGTGGATGGGATAAATGAGAATGTGTTTTCTATAACTGATGTAGGATTTATAGAGTTAGGTAATAGATCTGATAGTGTTGTGGTTTGTGAAGATGCAGTTGTTGAGCGGATTGGTGAGGAGGATCAGAACAGAACAGCAGGTGCTGATAATGAGGATAAAAAGGTTTATGTTAATAGGACTCAAGGGTGGATTTTTAGTTCGGCCAGTGGTGCCAGTTGTGTACTTACTGATAGAGAACTGATCTGTGCCTATGAGGATAGGGTAGTGAATCCTTTATTAAAATAGTGTTATATTTGTGGTTTAGTCGTTGAGGAATTTTAAAGATGAATTTGCATCTGTTTATAGCAAAAAAGATACGGAGTCGCGGATTGAGTTCGCTTAGCAATATTATTTCCTGCGTCTCTGTGGCAGTAAGTATTGCTGTGATTGTCATTGCTATAGCTATTTCCAATGGTTTTAAGAAGGAAATTGCTTCAAGGGCCGTAGGATTCAGTGGTGAGATTCTGATGACAGCTCCCGGTAGTGATTACCTCAATGATGAATACCCGATAGACGGAGCTTTGTCATATCGTGAAAATATCCTCTCGTTGGACGATGTGAGTTCAATGCATAATGTCGTCTATAAGCCGGGAATGTTGAAAAGTGAAGAGAATGTTCACGGGGTATTGTTTAAAGGGATCGATTCGCTTTACTCTTTTGACTTTTATTCGGATTATCTGACTCAGGGACGTTTACCTGACTTTTCGGGAGAACGACTAAGTAACGAGGTGCTTATTTCAGAGCGTCTTGCCTCAAAGATGGGGTATGAACTGGGAGATAAGATGACAGTATATTTCATCAGTGGACAGGTTCGAGTCAGAAGATTCGATATAGTTGGACTTTATAATATCCAGCTGGATAATCTGGATGAAAAGTTGATTTTGGCAGATGTTCGTCAGATTCGCCGTCTCAATGGTTGGAAGGGAGAAGAGTCTTCTTGTATTGAGGTGTTCCTCAAGCAAGGCGCATCAATGAGAAGTCATTATGACAGGGTGCTTATAGATAATCAGATAGCGCAAATTATAATGACAAGAGACAGAGAGTTGGATTCTCCTGTGGCAGTCACATTGATTGATAATATCTTCCCGAGTCTATTTGATTGGTTGGGATTGCTCGATTTGAATGTATTGGTGGTCCTTGTCCTTATGATAGCAGTAGCCGGATTTAATATGATTTCGGGACTATTGATAATTCTGTTTGAGAAGATTTCAATGATTGGACTTCTCAAGTCTTTGGGTATGAGGACTTCTGGTATCTGTAAAGTGTTTCTGTTCAGAGGATCCCAAATTGTACTCAAAGGAATGTTGTATGGAAATATATTTGCAGTGACAGTGTTGCTCATTCAGAAATATACCCAGGTAATTTCCTTGAATCCTGAGAACTATTTTGTCAATTTTGTTCCTGTGGATTTATCTGTGCTCCAGTGGGTTGTGATAAATGTAGTAGCATTTGCCATCAATATGCTTATTATGGCAGTACCAACATTGTTTATCTCGAAAGTCTCTCCCGACAAAACAATTAAAGTCAATTAAACCTCAGGGGTAAATTCTTTCTCAACCCCCTGCTCGCGGTGGCATAGTCTGATTCTGATCTTGTATTTTTGGCAAAGATGTTTTGCAAGTTGTTCAGCACAAAATACCGACCTGTGTTGTCCCCCGGTGCATCCGAATGAAAACTGCAAATCCTTGAATCCTCTTTTTAGATAATTGTCAATGTGCTGGTCTGCAAGAGAATATACATTTTCAAGGAAAGAGTCCATCTTCTCCTGATGTCGTGAAAAGTACTCAATTACAGGAGTATCCATTCCGGTGACGGTTTTGTATTGTGCCTCTCTTCCCGGATTTGGAAGAGCTCTGCAGTCGAAAACATATCCCCCTCCATTGCCCGAAACATCTTCGGGAATCCCTTTCTTATATGAAAAGCTGAAAATCCTCACGAAGAGGTTTTCTCCATCAGGGTGGTGATATCTGTTCTGGCGATGCTCACGAATAAGTTTTTCCAAAACCTCGCAAAGGTATGGATATTCGTGGAACGGTTCTGATAGTAGGTGGCTGAGCAATTCTATTGCTGCAGGAATGCTTTGAAGGAAATGTTCCTTTCTTTCAATTTTACCTCTAAATCCGTAAGCTCCAAGAACTTGTAGTAATCTGAACAATACGAAATGTCGCAGATTGCTTATAAAGTCCTTTTCTCTGATATTGGTAAACTGGCTCAATGATTCAAGATAGATTTTGATAAGCTCCTTGCGGATATCATCTGAAAAATTGGCTTTTGCCTGCCATAGGAATGAAGCAACATCGTAGTAGATAGGTCCTTTTCTTCCTCCTTGGAAATCAATGAAATAGGGGGAGCCTTCGTAGATCATAACATTGCGGCTCTGGAAGTCTCTGTATAAAAAGGTCTCTCCATTGTGGCATAGCAGTTTTTCGGCAAATGTCTGAAAATCTTTCTCGAGTCTGACCTCGTCAAAATCTATGGCGCAACCTTTCAGGTAGCAGTATTTGAAGTAATTCAAATCAAAGAGGATAGACATTCTGTCAAACTCCTTGATCGGGTAACATTTGTTGAAGTCAAATCCGACTGGTCCGATGTGCTGGATAATTGGGAGCAGGTAGATGGTCTTTCTTATCAGTTCCATTTCATCCGAACTGAATTCTCCACTGCTTCTTCCTTTTGAAATAGCATCAAAGAGAGATAGTGTTCCCAAATCCTCCTGCAAATAGCAACTCATATCGCTGTTGTATGCCAAAACTTTTGGAACTGGTATTCCGTTTTTATGAAATGTCGAGCAAATGGAGATAAAAGCTTTGTTCTCTTCAACCGATTCTCCAATTACTCCGATGATACTTCCATTGTCGTTCTCTTTGTTTGGGAAAATTCTGAAATAGAGTCTGTTGCTGCCCGATTTTGGAAGTGCTGCAATTCTGTAATCCTCTTTTTTGAGGAAATTTGATATGAGTTTTTTAAGATTATCCATAGAGCAAAAATAAGAATAAAAAACTAATTTTGTAATCAATTGGAATGTACTTAGGTATGGCTGAATATAAAATAGATAGGAAGATAGTTGATTGCGCAGAGTTTCTTTCAAAGTATATGGATGTGGAAAAGTTTTTGCCGCTGTGCCGTTCTTGCCGTAATTATGGCAAATTGCACACTTGTCCCCCTTTTGAGGAAAATCTTTATTCTTTGCTGAAAGATTTCAAATATCTGGAACTCTTTGCAATGACAGTCCCTTCGGGTGATATAGCCGAATATAAGGCTGCCAGAAGATATTTTGATGAACAAATGTTGATGCTCGAGGAAAAAAACAGTGGAGCAATTGCTTTTTTTGCAGGAAGTTGTCTGATTTGTGAGGATGGAAATTGTGCCAGAAATAAAAGGATGGAATGTCATTACAAGGATTTGAGCAGACTCTCCCTGGAGGCTCTTGGGATAGATGTAACTGCTGCATTATCAGATGTTTTTGGTGTTAGGTTGGAGTGGACAACAGAAGGCCATTCTCCTGAATCAATGACATTGCTGAGTGCATTGGCATTAGATAAATTTGTTGTATAAAGGTACCTTTGTTATATTTGCAATTTATGCAAAAGATAGTTAGTAGAGTCATAGCCGTTGTTGCAATTACTGTATTGTCCTGGACAGGTGCCATTTCACTAATGGGTAGTCGTCCATCGGCCAATTCTATAGATCTTCGTACATATATCGATACATTCTCAAGTATAGATTCTTTAGTTACTGCAGATTCGTTACAAGTTGCCGATTCATTGAGATTGGATTCATTGGGAGTAAGAGATTCATTGGGTGCAATAGACTCTTTGGTGGCAGTCGATTCTTTACAGATTGTGGACTCTTTGACAGTAACTGATTCATTGATTACTATCGATTCGTTGGCAGGGATAGATTCTTTGGTGGCATTGGATTCTCTGACTCTCGATTCATTGGCAAGAGCAGACTCTATAGCTCGTGAAGATTCCCTAAACAGAAAATATAATGAGAAGTTACGCAGAAGGCAGATTCGCGACAGTATCAAGGCTGTAAAAGATAGTATCCGTTGGGCAAAACCGAGGGTGCTATATACAAGTTATATTCCCGATTCTGTTTACTATGAGAGAATTATTACTTGGAATGCTCCTTCTTATGAAAACAAATTCAACAGACAGCAGGTAGATACCACTTATAATGATTGGTATTCTGAGTATCCGTATTATTGGGAGGATGTAGATGTGGTGAATCTCGGAACTGTAGGTTCTGCCACTATGAATATGGACTTCCACAAGAGAAGAAACCTGGACATATTCAAGCCTTATGCCCCTTATTTGGTATGGTCATATACTCCCGAAACCCTTCCGATGTATAACACCAAGACCCCATATACTGAGTTAGCATATTGGGGAACTTTGTTTACCTATAAGGATAAAGAGGAATTGAATATACATTTTCTTCATACTCAGAATATTACACCTGAGTTTAACTTTGCGTTGATGATCGACCGATGGGCAGCTGCCGGACGATTGACAAATGAGGCTACACAAAATAACAATGTCCATTTGTCAGCGAATTATGTAGGTGAAAATTATGTTGCCAACGCAGGTTTCATTCACCAGAATATCTCCCGTCAGGAGAATGGTGGTGTCTCTGATCCGTCGTTTGTAAGAGATACGGTGGTAGATGCAAAGACAATTCCTGTCTACCTTTCAAATGCAAACAATAAACTTTCCAGAAATACAGTATTCATCAATCATTCTTACAATGTTTCACTCAAAAGAGACCGAAACAGAGGAATGACTGACACTACAGATGTGGCTCTTCCCGGCGATTCTCTATTTATGGATACTCCTGCGGACTCCCTTTCATTTGATAGAAATCGTCCTGTAGCTGATGAATTCAGGGGTAGTGCTGATTCTGCAAATGTTCTCAATCCTGCAGCAGGAGAGTTTCAGGACCCTAAGAGCAGAGGCAGGGGTGGTAGAGGAGATGCAGCCCAAGGAGGAAGACCCCAGAGATCAGAATCCCGAGACACTCTGTCACAAGGTGACAAGTCTCAGTCTCAAGGATTAAGAGGTAGAGGAGAAAAATCTCAAGATATTCAGGGCGGCAGACCTCAGGAATCGGAATCCCGAGATACATTGTTGCGCAGCGGTCAGACCCAAGAGTCACAAGTAGATAGACTGAAGGAAAATCAATCCCAATCATCCTCAAACGGCAGGTCTCAGGAAGCGCAGTCCAGAGATACATTGTCACGGAGTGGACAACCTCAAGACTCTCAAGGAGGTAGGCCTCAGGGAAATCAGTCTCAGGCAACTCAAGGTGGCAGACCACAAAATGCCCAAGGTGGTAAGCCACAAGGCCAAGGTGGTTCAATGACTCCTCCACAAGGCCAAGGATCTTCTCAGATGCCACCACAGGGAGGAGGAATGCAGGGGATGACACCTGGAATGAATCCCGGAGGACAACAAAAAGGAGGTAACCAGAAAACTCTCCCTCCTGGAGAAATAGACAGTGTTGCATTGGCTGCATTGAAGTCTTTGGGTGAAGGTCCTATGTTGAAGTTCGGTCACATTGGAGAATTGTCAAGATATTATCGTTTGTATACAGATAATATAGGTACAGGAAATCAGGAGGAGAGAGACTTCTACAATAATCAGTTCTATATCAATCCTCAGGTTTCTGCAGACTCTACCAGAGTACTCTCTATTGAAAATAAGGTATATGTAAGTTTCCAACCAGTCTCGCGAGATGCAGTTCTCGCTCAGATTACAGGTGGTGTGGGACATCAGTGGAACAGTATTTATATGTTCTCTCCCGAGACATTCCTGGCAGGAAATAGAAATGTACATCAGAATAATATGTATGTTTATGCCACTGCAGGTGGAAAGTACAGGAAATATCTCGACTGGAATGCTATGGCAAGATATGACTTCCTCGGATATACCCAAAACGACCTTCTTATAGATGGAAATATAGGTGTCTCTTTCTATCCTTTTGCAGACAAGTCTGAGCCTGTTACCCTCAGGGGAAGTTTCCATACATCATTAAAAGAGCCGGACTGGTTCTCGCAGCACTATTACTCTAACCATTATGTTTGGGAGAATAACTTTGGCAAAACTTCTACCACTACCATTAAGGCCAATCTTGAAATTCCTAAATGGAATATGGATGCCGGATTTGCATATTCATTGATTAACAATCATTTGTATAATGATACATTGGGATATGTAAGACAAAATGAGGGCTTGGTTAATGTGATGAGTGCATATTTGAGAAAAGATTTCAAATTGTGGCTTTTCCATCTTGACAACAGAGTTCTGTTCCAATATTCTTCAGATCAGAACGTATTGCCCCTTCCTATGCTGACACTACATCTGAGATGGTATCTTCAATTTACAGCAGTCAAGAATGTATTGGATATTCAAATCGGAGCAGATGCTACCTTCAATACAAAATACTATGCTCCTGCATATAATCCTGCATTGGGAACATTCCAGAGCCAAAACGATGAACTTATTGGGAATAACCCTTATATAGATGTATTTGTCAATCTGCAGTGGAAGAGAGCTAGTATATTCCTGAAGGTGGTGAATGTCGGACAAGGTTGGCCAAACCACGATACCTTCTCTGCTTACAGATACATCAAGCCTGTCAGAACCTTCAAGATCGGTATTCACTGGCCATTCTATATCAAGTAATACTCTATGACAAAATTGCACAAGTTCATTATCTCGCTGCTCGCAATTGTGGTTACTGCACTTTTTGCAATCCTTGCGGACAGACCAAAGGTAGTGGAACCCTCTCTTGACAGTCATTTGAGTGATACTCTGAATGTTGTTATAGGAGTTGAGGGGGGAATGTATTATTCCAAAGGCTTTCCCATCGGAGCCCAATTAGATTTGTTGAAAAGATTTGCAGAACTGGAGAGTGTTCATCTGACTGTCAGCGATGATTTTCAAAGAGATTCTTCTTTCAGATTATTGAAGGATGAGATGGCAGATATTCTTATTGTCGGTGTGTCAGACTCATTGTCGATGGATATGGCAAGTCAGCGTGGCATTGCCCAGTCTTTGCCTGTTATGGAATCGGCCTGGATAGTGAATTTGAAATGCAATGAGTTGCTGCTGGCAAAAATCAATAATTGGTTAGGTTATTTCTCTCAAACGAAAGAATTCAAAGAACTCAATAGGAAATACTTTGGCTCATATTCTTTGGAGAAGCACAAGGAAAATCTTACTCAGGCTGACAGAATTTCCCCTTATGACGATCTGATAAAAAAGTATAGCAAGATTTTGGGTTGGGACTGGCGTATGCTGGCTGCGATAATTTATAAGGAATCCCGTTTTTCGATTGCGGCAGAGTCTTCCAGAGGAGCTAAAGGATTGATGCAGGTCAGAGATTTTACAGCCCAAAGCTTCGGAGTGGAAAATCGTCTCGATCCGGAGCAAAATATATATGCCGGAGTCCGTTTTCTGGAAAGTATTCAGTCGCGCTACCTCAAAAGTGGTCTCGATTCCGTAAATTCTATTAAGTTTACTCTTGCGGCATATAATGCGGGAGAGAGCAGAATTGCTGACTGCATCAGGTTTACTCACGAACAAGGTGGAAATGCAACCAACTGGGAATCAGTTTCAAGATATATACCAATGATGTCCCTACCTGAATATTATAAGGATGCAGAATACCTGAACCACGGATCTTTCAATGGCTCTGAGACAATACGATATGTCGATGATGTTACCTCTATTTATGAGGAGTATCTTTTCTTTGTGAGAAAGTAGGGAAATCCGGAGCGGTAATATCTACAGGGGTATTCTTTACGGGATGTTTGAAAACAATTCTGTGCGCTTGTAGAGAAATGCTTCCGTCTTTGTTTGAACGTCTTGCCCCATATTTCAGGTCACCTTTTATAATACAGCCGATAGATGCCAGCTGACATCTGATCTGATGGTGTCTTCCGGTAAGCAGTTCCACCTCCACAAGGAAATAGGTTTTAGTAGGCTCGATAAGTCTGTATCTCAATATTGCCTCTTTGGCTCCCGCTTTTGGCAATTTATACGAGTAAGACTTGTTTTGTTTCTCGTTTCTCAGAAGATAACTTTTAATCTCACCTTGTTCCGGCTCCGGCGATTTTTCCACAAGTGCCCAATAGAATTTGGATACCTCTCCATCTCTGAACTGTTCGCTCATTCTTTGGAGTGCTTTGGATGTTTTTGCCAATACGACAATGCCGCTGACAGGTCTGTCAAGACGGTGTGGCACTCCCAT
>JAZRBT010000156.1:0-8626 GCA_045635245.1 Candidatus Coprenecus sp. | reverse complement strand
ATGGCTACGATCCGACTTGGCGGAATTTGGGACTTTTGCCGAAGTTCCACTCCTGTGTGGCATATTTGTTATCTCTCAACTCGGTAATCTCTTCAATTTGTGCAGGGGTGTATTCAGTGAATTTCAGTCCTTGTTCAGAATGGGAGGTCATATACTCTTTAAGATATTGGATAAATTGTTCTACATCCATATCTGTTCCTGCAGGGAGGTGTTCAGAGATATTTGTGACTCTGGAAACATTCGATTGTACACTCTTTCCGATAAATTTCTCCGGACGGGTGTTGAGAGCTGCTGCAAGGGATGTCACAGAGGCTTTGAATAGGAGTGTTCCGTGCTGCAGGACTCTGTTGTTGTGGATGCAGACGGCATTTCCGGAGAATTTTTTACCTTCTATTACAAGGTCGTTTCTCCCCTGAAGTTCTGCTTCTATGCCCAAATTTCTCAGAGCAGAAATAATCGGAGCGGTAAAGCGCTGGAACATTGCCGAGGTGTCCTCGCCTTCAATTTTTTCTCCGATAAAGGTATAGTTGATATTTCCAAGGTCGTGAAACACAGCTCCTCCGCCGGTGAGTCTTCTGACAACTGGGATGTTGTGCTCCCGGATATATTCTCCATTAATCTCTGCCAGAGCATTCTGGTTTCTTCCGACAATAACCGATGGGGCGTTACGCCAAAGTCTGAATATAGGTTCAGAAAATTTTTCCAGCAGATATTCTTCTGCTGCCAGATTGTAGTAGGGATCTGTGGTTTTGTCTATGAAACAGAGCATTGTGAGTTGTGTTTTTTAAGGTATATTGACCAGATTTTGTTCCAAAGTATATATACGCACCAGGCGATGAGTGCTCCCAGAATCAGTCCGCAGATGACATCTGTGAAGAAGTGTCGGGCAAGGTATATTCTGCTGAATCCGATTATCAGAGACCAGGCAATGATAGTCACAGTGTACCATTTTCTTTTGAAAACCAGTGCTGTAAGGACTGCCAGACACATTGAGTTGGCAGCGTGGGCAGATGGAAATGTGTAGAGTCCCCCTTTTCCGGATGGGAGCCACATCAGCGGACCGGTTATAGGGTCGTGTCCTGGACGGAGCCTTTCAGTGGTGTTTTTCAAAAGGTTGCATATCTGGTCGGTAAGACCGAATGCTATCAGGATTGCTCCGATTCCAATCAGTGCTGCCATCCAACCTTTGATTTGTGGTTTTCCGTACCATTTTGGGAAGAACATAGCTGCTGCCATTGCCAGATAGAGTGGAATCCATACGGTTTTGGCAGAAAAGAACAACATAATTGAGTCCCAGAATGGGGTATGAGCACCATTTATGAAAAAGGTGATGCTCCTGTCAAATTCAAAAATTGTCTCTAACATTATTTATTCAATGTGGTCCAAAGAAGATCCTTCAAAGCAGGGATATTTTCTCCTGTAACGGATGAGAACATAATGGTTTTCAAATCCTTGGGCAGTTCGTCCAAAACAGCCTGGCGAAGTTCCTCATCGAGCATATCGCATTTTGATATACCGATGATTCTCTCTTTGTCTAGCAGCTC
This sequence comes from Candidatus Coprenecus sp., assembly GCA_045635245.1. Lineage (GTDB taxonomy): Bacteria > Bacteroidota > Bacteroidia > Bacteroidales > UBA932 > Coprenecus. Next base: position 7,082 of record JAZRBT010000156.1, on the reverse strand, counting down.
GGGATTGAACAATTCAAGCTCTCTAAGGAGTGTTCTGTATTCTGCCATAACATCTTTGGAGTCGGCGGGAATCAAGAACAGAAGCATTGAGTTTCTCTCGATATGTTTCAGGAAGCGGTGTCCCAATCCTCTGCCTTCGTGCGCACCCTCAATGATCCCGGGAATGTCTGCCATTACGAATGAGTGGTCATCTCTGCAGGAAACGATTCCGAGGTTAGGCTCGAGTGTGGTGAAAGGGTAGTCTGCAATTTTGGGTCTTGCTGCTGATACAGATGAGAGCAAAGTCGATTTTCCGGCATTGGGAAATCCTACAAGTCCCACATCTGCAAGCAGTTTCAACTCGAGGATAAACCATCCTTCAATACCGGGTTCCCCTTCTTGTGCAAATCTGGGAGTCTGGTTGGTTGCAGATTTGAAGAAATCGTTACCCATACCACCGCGACCACCTTTAACAAGGATTTTTTCTTCTCCCTCGTCCATTATCTCGCAAAGGATTTCACCTGTCTCGGCATCTTTGGCAACTGTACCAAGGGGTACGGTCAGGATAATGTCCTTTCCGTTGGCTCCGTGGCGAAGCCCTCCGCTGCCGGCACCACCGTGCTCTGCTTTGATGTGTTTTCTGTATTTCAGGTGAATCAAAGTCCAGTATTGAGGGTCTCCTTTGAGGATGATGTGTCCACCACGACCACCATTTCCCCCGTCAGGTCCCCCTTTGGGGATGTATTTTTCTCTTCTTAGGTGTGTTGAACCATTACCTCCATTACCCGAGGCACAAAATATTTTTACGTAATCTATAAAGTTGCTTCCAGACATATCTTGTTTATTATAAGGTTGCAAAGATAAATATTCTTTCCGATACTGATGCATCGATTGTGCAAATTGCTCAATGAGGGTGGAGGTTCTGGGATTATTTGATAGACTTGTCTCTACAAAATATCTGGAAAGGAAGTATGAAAGTGAGCATTGAGGATAAGGATTTGGAGGGATTGATTCATACAGGTCGAAATGGTAAATATAAAAAGTATCATAATGACAGACACTTTATGCCGGGAGTTGCAATAGTTTAATGTCACTATTGAGGATTATGAACACGAAAGTCCTCGGGAGAGCAGCCAGCCGTTTTGCGGTCAATATGCTTGTCTCTGATTCTGAATGGAATAAGATTCCTACTGTGATTGTCAGCCGATGCTATCCAGCGCACTTGTGTGGAGTGGGCAGAAGCTCGGGGGTATAATAGATGGATTGTTTTGTGTTCCTTGGGGTCTCATACGGGGATGTTTAAATTCCGCCCGGATATTTCAAGGAGGCTTTCTTGGCACTACATAAAAAACTCTCCTCCGATGAAATTTCGGGAGGAGAGTCGATTGAATTATTTCAGATTTGTTATTTCAATAGTGGAAGAAGACTTGCAAATACGTTGTCGATGGTGTCGTTGCCTTCGATTTCGTGATAGTTGCCTTTCTCTTTGTAGTATGCGATAAGGGGTTCTGTCTTATCGTGGTAGTTGGCGATTCTGCGCTCGATGATAGCAGGCTCTGCGTCATCTTTACGGCCTTCGATTTGAGCTCTGTGCTGGATTCTTTCGAATACAAGTTTGTCGTCAAGGGTGATAGAAAGGACAGAGTCCACTTTGCCACCAAATTCATTCAACATTACATCGAGAGTCTCAGCTTGTGCAATTGTACGGGGGAATCCGTCGAAAAGGAATCCTTTAACCTGAGGATTTTCAATGATTTTGTTTTTGATCATTCCTTCTACGATAGCATCGGGAACAAGGTCGCCGCGATTGATGATTTCAGCAGCTTGTTTTCCCAATTCGGTGTTTCTTGCTATTTCTCCGCGAAGAAGGTCTCCTGTGGAGATGTGCAAGTATTCGCATTTTTCGACAATCAGTTTAGCTTGAGTTCCTTTACCGGCACCCGGAGGGCCTAGCAATATATAGTAATTCATTTTGTTTTATTTATATAATTAGTGTTTTTGTTCAGTGTTGTGCTTGTCAGTCAATGATATAGATGTCTTTGTACTGTCTTCCTAACTGGTCGTAGTCCAATCCGAAGCCTACGATAAACTCATTTCCGATTTCCATAGCAGGGTAGTCGATGGGAATATCTTTTTTGTATGCTTTTGGTTTCAGGAATAAGGTACAGATTTTAATGTCTGCCACACCTATTTCATTCAGAAGTCTGACAAGTTCTTCGATGGTGTTGCCACTGTCGACGATATCTTCGATGATGACCACCTTTCTACCTTTGACTCTGTCTGAAAGACCGATTAATTTACTGATACAGCCGGTCGATTCGGTACCTGTGTATGAAGCCAACTTTACGAATGATATTTCACAATTGAATTTCAAACGACCCATCAATGATGCAGTAAACATAAATGATCCATTCAGAACACTTAGGAAAATGGGCTCATCTTTATCGCAGTAGTCGTTATTGAGTTTTTCTGCAACCTTGTCAATGGCCTCCTCAATGCGGCTGTTTGGGATAAATGGTTTGAAAAATTTGTCGTGAAGTTGTATCCTTTCCATACTTTTTATTTATCTTTGCTCTGTATTGAAATAAAGTGCTAATTTAGTAAAAATTTAAATATGACACCTATTGTATCAATTATTATGGGCAGTACTTCTGATTTGGGAGTGATGAAATCGGCTGCCGAGTTTTTGGATCAGATGGAAATTCCTTTTGAAATTAATGCCCTTTCTGCTCACAGAGTGCCCGAGCAAGTGATGGAATTTGCTCAAAATGCCCATAAAAGAGGGGTGAAAGTTATTATTGCCGGTGCGGGCGGAGCTGCTCATCTTCCGGGAGTTATAGCTGCATATACTCCACTTCCGGTGATAGGGGTTCCCATTAAGTCGTCCAATTCAATAGATGGTTGGGACTCTGTTCTTTCAATTCTTCAGATGCCTTCAGGTATTCCGGTTGCGACAGTAGCTCTCGATGGAGCAAAAAATGCAGCGATTCTGGCAGTTCAGATGATTTCTACCGGTGATCCTGCTCTGATGGAAAAAGTTATCGAATTCAAAAAGGAACTTGCCCAGAAGATAGACAAAGCAAATGTTGAAATGAGAAAAATAGAATACAAATTCAAAGTAAACTAAAAATTTTTTCAAAATGTGGGGGAGATTTGAAGGGAAGAAGGGTATAAGGATTGCTCTACTTTCAGCAATCCTTTTTTTATTGTTGCCTGTAAACTTGTCGTCAGAGCCACTTCCTGCGTGGCTGATTGCTCTGATTGAAGATTTGGGTGAGAACTCGGATGGTGGAGCTGTGGAACAGTTGTATGATTACTACAATTATTTGTTGGAAAATCCTGTCGATATAAACAATTGTTCGAGAGAAACCTTGGAGTCTTTGCTCTTTTTGGATGAGTTTATGATAGAGGCGCTGTTGGAATATCGTTCCGATTTTGGAAGTATCAGCTCGGTAGCAGAACTTTCTCTTATAGATGGTTTCTCAGAAACTTCGGCTGAGAGAATCTCTTGTTTTTTCAATTTTTCGCAGGAGCACTTGCGCCAAAGACCTTATTCTGTGGTGCGTGGAAGATGGGATTCCAGAATCAAGTATCAATTGATGCGCGAGGAGAAGTTATCCCTGGAAGATGCGATTCCGTTTTCCTCGTTGGGCAAGTTTCAGAGTGAGGTGGGTGAGAATTGCTCACTTTGGTTTACTCTCGAAAGTGATGCAGGGGAGGTGGTTTTTCCAGATTTTGTCTCTTTTGGGGTAGCTGTGGATAATATTCCGTTGAGAGGAAGTGCATTTAAAATAAAAAGGATAGTGGCAGGGGATTATTCGCTCAGAATGGGACAAGGGGGACTTTTGTGGAATTCATTTTCCCTCTCTACCGGCTCGCAACCATCTTCTCTATTGAAAAGGACTCCAAATACAGTGTTGCCTTACCGCTCTTCGGGTGAATCAGATTTCTATAGAGGTGGGGCAGTGGTTCTTTCTATTGGCAGATGGGGCGAAGGGACACTTTTCTATTCTTCCAATTATGTTGATGCCCGTGTCGAAGGGAACTATTTTTATTCATTGCCTTCGGACGGAATTCACGATACAGAAAGTTCTATCCTGAACAAGAGAAGTTTGAGGGTGGAACATACCGGTTTTGATTACGGGCTTACCTTTAATCGGTTAAAGATAGGGTTCAGAGGGGTGTGGTACCGCTATGGAAAGGAAGATGGAAGAAAAGTTTATGAGTATAATAAATATCAGAGATTCAGTGGCTGGTGGTATGCTTTTTCTGCCGATTTTCTGTATAGCATATCGGGAATAAGGATTTTTGGAGAGGCTGTTGTAGATAGAAAAGGGGCTCCCGGGGCAATTCTTGGCGTGACTGGGATTGTGGCGCAAGGTTGGGAAGGGGCTCTGCTTCTGAAATATTTTGACAAGAAGCTGATTGTTCCTGTAAAATTGAACAATGAGTGTGGGGGAACATTCTCTTTGAAATCCACTGCTGTTCGGAATTTGACAATGTCTGCCTCCTTTTCTTATACCTATCATCCTCATTCGAGGTATCGGGTAAATGGGAGTTCGCACCGGTATAAAGGGGAAGTGAATGTCGTTTGGGCAATATCTGACCGCCACAATTTTTCTTTCAGGGCAAAAGGCAGTGATGATAGTGGAACCGGTAAATCTTCATTGCAGAGTATGGCAGTATATGACTATCTTCCAAATTCAAAGTATTCTCTCAGGGGCAGGTTTGATGTGAGTTACAGTGGTGGCTATGGTTTCTTGGGGTATCTCGAGGGAAAAGGCAAATTCGTTGATAATCAATTGGAAGTGTCGGTCAGGACTACCTGTTTCAATATCGATTCGTGGGATGCAAGGATTTATTGTTATGAGTCCGATGTGCCCGGAACTTTCTCTACGGTAGCGTATTACGGGAGTGGGTTCAGTGGATATTTTTTGTTAAAGTACAGACCAAAAAAATGGGTCAATGTCAATCTCCGTTATGGCGGAGTGTTGGACAAAGACCCATCTAAGGATATGATGCGACTAACTCTCGGGGTTAGTTTGATTTTTTGATTTTAAGTTTTGTACCTGGGTGAATTTTGCTCTTACGGGTCAATCCGTTGAGTTCCATAATGTCATTCATTGTCACTCCGGGGAACATTTTGGCAATATCCCAAAGGGTGTCACCTTTTCTGACTGTGTAGTATACATAGTTGCCGGAAGTGGTGGTTTTGGGTTTTGCTGTAGATGATGAAGATGATGATTTTTCGGGACCTTTGTTATTTGTGTAGATAACAAGTCTTTGTCCGATACGGATATTTGTTCCGCAATTGTTCCATCTCTTGATGTTGTTAACCGATACTCTGTATTTGTTAGCAATATGACTGAGGGTTTCTCCCTTTCTCACTTTGTGGACTATGCGGGTTGCATCTGCAGATGTACCGGTCTGGATCTTTTTGAGTGCTCCGGGATTGAAATAAACCGAATCTTTGTATTTGTAGATTTCAGCCTCGTTGTCAATGAATTTGGCAGTGTATTGGTAAGGCAGTCTGAGGATATATTCTCTTTCTGTGCCGGGGATAATGTCGTGCAAGTATTGTGGATTGAAACTCTTCAATTCCTCTTTTGTGATACCAGTGTAGTGCATAATCTGCTCGAAATGTAGCATTTTGTTGATTTTCAAAGTATCAACGTGTGGAGGCATAGGTACTTGTTTGGGACATAGATTATGCTCTTTATAGTAGTTGAGGGTGTATAGCGCTGCGATGAATGAGGGGACATAACCTCTTGTCTCGCGAGGAAGGTATCGGTAAATTCCCCAAAAGTCTTTCTCTCCACCCGAGCGGCGGATCGCTTTGTTCACATTACCTGCACCGCAGTTATATGATGCGATAGCCAATGCCCAGTCTCCGAAAATCAGGTATGAGTCGCGAAGATATTTTGCAGCTGCGTGTGCAGATGCCACAGGGTCAAAGCGCTCATCGACGTATGAGTTGATATTCAAGTCGTAGCGTTTGGCGGTGCTGTACATAAATTGCCACATACCTTTTGCATTTGCTCTTGAAACGGCGGTAGCGTTCAATGCAGATTCGATGATAGCCATTGCCTTTAGTTCCAAAGGAAGTCCGTAGCTGTCGAGAATTTCTTCGAAAATAGGAAGGTAATAGTTTGATAATCCAAGGATTGTCTCCATCTTTTCGGGCATTTTCTCGGTATAGTAGATGATATGGTTTCTTATCGACTGGTTATATGGCAATGCGATGAAAGAGTTCATCTTTTGCAATCTCTTGATATATACAGAGTCAGGAATATTCGAAGTAAGGGGAATCGAGTCGATGTTTTCAGGGTTGAATTCGTAGATGGACAACTCTCTTTTGTTGTACCACATACTTAGCAGTGAATCTGTCGAGATAGCGACAGTGTCCAAAAAGTCTTCTTCCGCACCGAAGAGTTCCATAAATCCTGGATTGATGGTGTCACCTTCGGTCAATGTGTCTGACAGTGAGATATATTCAGAACTAAACAGACTGTCTAGTTGTGCCTGAAGTTCTTGTACGACCAATCTTAATGAGTCTCTCTCCTTTATTATATCGTTCTTCTTCTCTTTTTTGGTAAAGAATGTCTTTTTCTCTTTCTTCTCCTCCTTCACTTTTGATGCAGAGTAACCCACTCCGGAGAAGAGCGAGAGCATCAATAAGATTGCCAGTGCTTTTTTCATTAATGTCTTGATTTGTAAAATTTTAGAATGTTAAATTTAGTTTTAGGCCAACTGCATTGGAACTGTTGGCAGGGATTAGTGCCATATTTTTTGAGAAGTCTTCAGAAATGGGAGTTATAATGGCCGGTTCGACCCCCATTGAAAGGGATTGATTGACTTCAAAAGTTTTCATTGTTGCAAATACATCTGCATCAACGATTTGTAGAATGTATATCAGAACAGTGGCTACTATCGAGTAGTCCCTCAGACGTCGGTAGTAGTCTCTGTAATATTTCAAACTTTCAGTGGACATTGTGCCGCTGTATCCTCCATCGGGATTGGATGCGGCAATGAAATCGGACTGGAATCTTCTGAATTGCAGATTGTTATAGTGCCACATATATCCTGATACGGCAAGTCCTGCG
>JAZRBT010000155.1:0-1771 GCA_045635245.1 Candidatus Coprenecus sp. | reverse complement strand
GCTGTTTTTCTGTGCTTCTTTCCATCCTTCGAGAATTCCCTCCAATAGAGAATCTCCAAATTTCAGGAGAAATTTCAGCAGCTTAATCCAAAACGACCCGGTGGCTCCATAGACTAAAGCACATTGCTGTTCGCTCATAATTTCAAATCTTTCCATATTGCTTTAATTTATTGTTGGACTGCCAATTTCAGGTATGGCAGCTTGACCTGTGATGCGCATCTTTGTTATCTATCGTTATGATATTTCCATTTGGAATTTTATCTCTCTCTTCGTGTGTGATCAGTATTATGGTAATTCCTTCGGCGTGAAGTTCTTCAATTATTTTGCAGAAGAACTCTTTGTTTTCTGAGTCCAAATGTGAGGTCCCTTCGTCGATAATCAGAATCTCCGGAGAGGAGTAAAGTGTACGGGCCAAACAAATTTTGCTTCTTTCCCCGCCTGAGAGGCGGATTCCTCCCTCTCCAAGATCAGAAAGCAGACCCTCGGGATGACTTTTGATTATGTGTGTGAGGTCTGTCTGTTTACATACCTTTTGGACTTTCTCCATATTTAGTTCTCTTCCCATTACAATGTTTTCCAATATGGAACCACTTGATAATTCGGGAGTTTGTGAAACTATACCGACTTTTTCTCTCCAAATCTCGAGGTCGATTAGGGAAATGTCAATTTCGCCGATGGAGATCCTGCCTTTGTCTGGTAGGTAATCTCTGGTGAGAAGTTTTGCCAAGGTGCTTTTACCTGAGCCGTTTCTTCCTTTGATTATATTGATTTCTCCTCTTTTGATTTCGGTGGAGAAATTATCAAACAGAGTAAAGCTGCCGGGATAAGCAAATCCGATGTTCTCAAATTTAATATCTCCCTGGGGTATTTCCCTGAGGGGGAACTCTTTTGCCGATTCGTCTTCGATGTCAAATATCTCAAAGAGTCTTTTGGCGGATATTCTGGCTTGTGAAATCTCATAATTGCTTTCTATCAACATAATCGCAGTGGAGATGAACAGTCCTGAAATGGTATAGAATGAAACCAGTTCTCCCATAGAGAGTTCTCCTTTTATACAGAACAGACCTCCCGTTACAAGTATCGCAGAGACGGTCAGTTTTGAAACAATTTCCGAGATTCCGGTCAGAAAATTCCGTGCTTTGCCCCCTTGATAGAGTTCCAGGCATTGTTTTGTATAAGCCAACTCCATTTTTGAAAGGGCCATATTCGAGGCATTGAAGTGTTTAATACTCCTTATATTATTTAGTGTCTCAATGGTACATTCCTGAAACGATGCTGCAGACTCAATGATTCTTTTGTTGTATTTCTCATTTACTCTGTTCGAGATATAATAGATAATCAGAAACAGAGGGGTGAATGAGAACGAAATCAGTGCAAGCCGTAAATTGAAGTAAATCAATATGATGGCAGATAGTATCAGCGAGATGGAGTTTACCACGAAGAGGATGCTTCTTCCTGCTACAAATGACCTGACTCTGTAGGCATCAGTGATTCTCGAGTTCAGTTCCGCTGCAGTATGACTGTCAAAAAAGGGGAGGGGTACTCTGAAAAGTTTTCTCAAATAAGATGTGATCAAAGAACAGTCGGTTTTAAGAGATGCCCTTAAAAGAAGATTGCCCCTCAAGGAGGTGATAATCCCAATTATGAACGTGATAATAAGAAGTATTCCTCCAATCAAAGTAAGTTCGTCAATATCTTTCGCCGGGATAACTGTATCAATCAGATGCTGTAGGAATAGAGAGAAACTGTAGGATATGGCTACAAATGCTAT
>JAZRBT010000154.1:0-2139 GCA_045635245.1 Candidatus Coprenecus sp. | reverse complement strand
TACCGTCAATGGGAGATATCACTCCGCCCAAAAGATGATACACTCCGTTATACTCTCCTGTCTGCTCAATACTCATAACATCCCTGACACTCTCCACCACACAGATAGTGCTCGCATCCCTGCGGGAATCCTGACACACAGGACATTTCTCCTGCTCCGAAATCATATTGCACTCCGAACAATATTTTACTTGCTCGACAAGATCAATAATCGAATTCCCCAATAATTTCACATTCTCTTTCGGCTGACGCAACATCCACAAAGCGAGCCTTAAAGCACTTCTCTCTCCAATCCCCGGAAGAGAACTCAACCTCTCTACCGCTTCATCTAATACAGGTATCATCTTCTAAAATTTTGATTCAAAATATGCAGCCAGTCCGTCAGAAGCACTTTGCTCGATTGTGGAGACATTAACTCCCAATTTCTTTCCACAAGCCACCAGTTCATCTTTGAAAACAACTGCCACAGAGCCTATTATTCCAATCTCCAGCTCTGCATATCTGTTATATTGCAATATATTTCTTTTATAAAAATCGGTAAAAACATCCTCGAGCAATTTCTGGATATAAGGTTCCCCTCTATGCTCATTTACAAAATAGGTAAACTGAGCAAGATATCTCGAGGGCAACGCTCCACGATAGACATTCTCCACTATCGAAGAATATGTCAAAGAGTAGCTCTGTTCGAGTTCTTCCAAAAGATGCTCAGGCATCAAACCTTTCACATAATCGGAAATCAATTTTTTTCCGATATTTGCTCCACTCCCTTCGTCCCCAAGAATAAATCCTCCTGCACGGACATTGGAAGAAATCTCTTTACCATCATAATATCCACTGTTTGAGCCTGTTCCCAAAATTGCAACAATCCCTTCCTTATCTCCTAAAAGGGCTACCGCCGCACCTGTCAAATCTGAAAAAGCATTGACCTGAGCCTGCGGAATGACTGAATTTATAGCATTGCAAACTTTTGAAGAATACTCCTCAGAAATGATTCCGGCTCCATAAAACCACACCCGATCTATCTCCCCGACAAAATCTCCGAGAGCCTCCTTAACGATATCACATATCGTATCTGAGTCCTGATATACCGGATTGATTCCCTGGGAAATGATTCTTTTGGAGAATTTTTTTCCAATGATGCGCCAATCCACTGAAGTCGAACCACTATCTGCTATCAATATCATAATTTTATACCGATTTGTACCTTAAAGGCACTATTTTTGTGCAAAAATAAATATAAAAACGAAAAAAGTGACACCGATTAGTGAGAATAAAACAATAGAACTTCTGACTGCACACGCAAGGGATTACAACAACCCGAAATATTTTGAGGAGGACCCGATTATCTTTCCAAAACATTTTGCAGAATTGTACAAAAAGGGAGAGGCTCTGCTTCAAGATGTGGAGTGCGCAGCGATAATCAGTGCCCACCTTGCCTGGGGACGCAGAAATATGATTGTAAGGGATTGTAACAGAGCTATGGAGGAGATGAACTGGAAACCTTACGAATATGTAATGAATGGTATTTACAAAGATGATGACACTTCGCTGCACCGAACCATCAAATGGAGTGAATTTGCAGGTATCTGCCAGAGATTGAAGGAGTTCTATTCCAATAATGAGACACTGGAAGTTCTTTCACCAGAGCAGATAAGGGTCCGAATCTACGGGCAGAAAAGTGACCCGAACGGTGCGAACAAAAAGATCCATATGATGAGGCGCTGGATGGTTCGCGACGATGGTATTGTGGATCTTGGAATATGGAAAAATACCGATAAGAAGGATTTGATTGTTCCGTTGGACGTACACGTTCACAGGACTGCCCTGAAACTTGGGATAACCAACAGAAAAAGTGCAGATTACAAGACTGCCACTGAAATTACCGAGTTTCTGAAAAAGGTTTTTCCTGATGATCCTGTCATAGGCGATTTTGCGTTGTTTGCAGTCTCTTGTTCAGGTGATTGTTAATAACTTTTACACAGAAGTGACTTTTTAAAAGGATTAATTCATTATATTTGCGATATATGTAAAAGTGAATTTGAAAAATGCCCAAACTCTTCATCATTTCAGGTTGTAATGGAGCGGGAAAGACAACTGCCTCCTACACTATACTTCCCGATATGTTGAAATGCAGTAATTT
>JAZRBT010000153.1:0-7956 GCA_045635245.1 Candidatus Coprenecus sp. | reverse complement strand
AGAAATTTACGAAGAGGTGATGAACCTGGGAGAAGGATTTCACAGAGGCGGATTCCGCGGAAAACATATTGCCATAATTTCGGAGAACTGCTACAGATATATCATTGCAGACATCTGTATCTCGAGCGGAGTTGGAGTTGTCACCCCTATTGATGTAAATGCACCCGTACAGCTTACAGCCACCTTGCTGAATAAATGTGATGCAAATGCTGTACTTTGCGGCATTGAACAGGTAGATAAAATAAAGGAGATTCAAAAGGATTGCCCTCTACTGCAGGAAATCATCACAATAAACGGAAAAATCGAAGGCATTACCTCCTACGAAGAACTTGTGGAACTTGGTAAAAAACACGCCAAAGAGAGCACATACCGCACAATGAAACTCGATTTGGATGCTCCTGCGAAAATACTATTTACAAGCGGAACAACAGGGGCGAACAAAGGGGTAGTTCTTACCAATGCCAACCTCGCCAGCAATATGCTCAACGGTATGGACGCCATTCAAACAAGATCCAAGAAAAATACCTCGATGAGTGTTCTTCCAATGCACCACGCAACAGAGATAAACACCCATATAATGATCAGAATCGGTGTCGGCAGACCCACATACATCTGCTCGAGTATGCGCACAATGATGAGAGACATCAAGATTTTCAAACCCGATGTTGTAACCATTGTTCCAATGATTGCCAATGCATTCTATAAAAACATTATGAACGGTGTGCGCAAAGCGGGAAAAGAAGAAAAACTCAACAAAGGAATCAAATTGTGCAATTTGCTCCGTAAATTCGGAATAGACATCACTCACAAACTCTTCCCCGAAGTATACGCCCCATTCGGAGGAAATCTCAATATGATTGTTTGCGGAGGCTCAATGCTCAATCCTGTCACCATTAAAGGGCTTAATGACCTTGGTATCAGAATAGAAAACGGATATGGAATCACTGAATGCGGCCCGCTGATTTCAATGAATGGAGACACCCTCAAGGAACATCTCAGCGTTGGAAAATGTTGCCCTGACCTGCAAGTCAAAATTGCCAATGCCGACGAATCGGGAGTAGGAGAACTTTGTGTAAAAGGGAAAAGCGTATTCAAAGAATACTACAAAGACCCCGAGGCGACCAAAGCTGCCTTTGACGAAGATGGTTTCTTCAACACCGGAGACAGCGCCTATATTGACAAGGATGGGAAAATATTCCTCGTAGGAAGAAAGAAAAACACCATCGTGCTCGAAAATGGTAAAAATATCTGCCCCGAAGAGGTAGAAAATATCATTGAGACCAATATAGACTATGCTGAAGATATTGTTGTTTATCAGGCAAAACATACCCTCGGACAAGCTTCGAGAGATATTATCTGCGCAGGTCTGTTCATTAAAGATGAATCTGTCCGCTCTGACAGAGGAAGAATTGAAGCAGACTTCCTTAGAATAAACGAATTGCTCCCTGACTACAAACGAATCGAATATATCGAACTTGCCGAAACCGAGTACGAGAAAACCTCAACCAGAAAAATCAAAAGAACAATCCTGCCGCAAGAGTGCTCAGGAAAAGGAATAATACTATAGAGATATGAATACTAAAGCACAATTTCTTAATATACTCCAAGCATACGTAGACTTCCCAACAGAAGAAATACCGACAGACAAACCTTTTAAGGCAGTCGCCGGTATTGACTCATTTATGCTGATCGAACTTATCTCATCCATTGAAGACAATTTTGGATTTTCAATCCCAAATAAGGATCTGCAACAATTCAAAACCATCAATGATATCGTTGGATATATCGATTCCAGACGTAACTAACAAGCAATCATCAGTGTAGGACTCTCTTAGAATGAGAGTCTTACACCGAAATTATAATTTCTTGGAGCGCCCCAGTATCCTGTAAACGACTGAGCATCGTGTCCAGCACCATCTTTACCTCTTTCCACATATACTGCGTTGAGTATATTGTTAAGGTTAAAGAATAGGGTTACTGTGGCGGTATTGCGTATTCTTTGACTCCAGCTTATATTCATATCCAAAAGATGATATGCAGGAATTTTGTATGAATCGGAACGGTCAGAAGCATCTGTTCGGCTGATAGGATCGAAGTCGGCCCAGAATCTGTCGTTGTAACTCCAACGCATAGAAAGTGTTATATCACTGTTAAGGATATTGGTAAGTTTTAGAGGATGAAACTCGAAAGATGCCCCTACCTGAGTCTGGGGAGCATCTCCCACGTGAAGATTATTGCTATAAACATCTATCTTCTCCATTGGTTCCTCTGTATAAGGGTCAAAAATAGTTGCGTGAACATCATTTTTCCATCTCCAGTCTCCGATAGATGCAAACGCATCCACTCTTATCACTTTGCCCCAACGATAGAACAATTCCACCTCTGTTCCATAGTGGAACGCATCAAGACCTGTAACCATAAAGCGGTATGTATCTTCGTCCAATGGTTTGTATGGGTTACTTTTTATGGTTTTGTTTTTCCAAAGGGCTGCATAGAAGGTTGCCTCAGCACCAAAATTGTCGTGAACAAAACGGTATCCAAGTTCTCCCATTACATTGTTCTCATTCTTGATATCCTTTGAAATGGCATTGTTTCCGGAAGCGAAATAGACTCCATAATATGGTGCTCTGCTGTAAAGTCCGGCATTCAGATATATAGAGTTATGGTTATCAGGCTTGTAAAGGACTCCTCCTTTGAAACTACCTCCAATACCCGATGCTCTGTCACTCCACTTGTCTTCGGGAGCATAATTATAGGTATCCCATCTGCGCATAGTCACACCACTTAGAGAGATACCGCTCTTGACAATCCAGTTTTTATTCTCTCCGAGAGTGAATGTTCCCATTCCGTAGATAGTTCCATAGTGCATATTTCGACCATTGTAGGTACGGATATAGTCTCCGACCACCTTTTTCCCTTTTGCACCATCTACCCAATAATCTCCACCGAGAAGGTCAGTAATCTGCTCTCTCTCCCAAGTTGCATACAACTGGTAGTGAAGACCTGTCTCCAAAGAGATTCTGTCGTTGAAGTCAATTATGAAAGAACTTTTCGCACCTGCCTGTGTATGACCTGCCTGATAGTCACTCATTATATTTTGTGAGGCCCTTCCTCCATCGACTACATCCTGAGATTTGTTGTAGTCCACGACTGCATCCCAATCGATGTGTCCGTCCTCACCCTGGAACGAAATGATTTTCTTTCCGGTACTTTCAGTATAATATCCGCCACCATCTCCAATAGCTAGATACAATGCCGAGTTCAACGAGATTTTACGTCCTTTGCTGTCGGTAGTATTGTAGAAATGGTTCAGTGTAAAATAGGGTTTGAAATAGTTGTTTCTGCTGATTGTCTTCTGTTCTCCCTGGTACCAGCCCCAGTTTTTATTGTAACCCACTCCATATTTCTTTATCTCGTCGTATGTCAGGCGGGAAGAGCGCTGCGAGTGCTGCTCGGGCGAGCCTAAAGCTGTAAAAAGGAGAGAGTGCTCGGAATTGATCTTTTTGCTGATGGAAGCAAGATAAGACCAGGCACTTACATCTGTACACTCCACATAACCGGAGCCCCAGGTATAAGAACCCGAAAGGTTAAATGCCCATCCATTGCCCAAATCACCGGAATTTATATTCAAATATCCTTTTTGGGTGCCATAACCTGCATAATAATAACCGGCTCCGGCACTGAATTTCTTGGAAGGGCTGAGAGTAATGATATTGATTGTTCCACCCACCGAGTTGTCCGAAAGCATAGAACCACCGATACCTTTTTGGAGCTGAATTACAGAAGTAGCATCTGTAAGTCCCATCCAGTTGTTCCAATACATACTTCCGGAGGTCAAACCCGAAATAGGAATACCATTTAACAAAATAGAGATGTTTTCTTGTTTGAAACCTCTGATATTGACAGTGGCATCACCATAACTACCTGTCTCTCTTGTAGCATAAATACCCGGAGTAGAAGACAAAATCTCGGGATAAGTCCTGGCTACAGAAATAGTTTGAATCTCATTTGAAGAAACAGTCTTAAGTCTCAATGGAGATGTCTGTTTGTTAGATACACCGGCCGAAATAACGACCTCATTTAGAAGAATTGCTGTTGAGTCCTGATCTTTGACTCTACTCTCTGCAATGGCAGAGTATGCGCATAGTGATAGCGCAAGAATTGATGCGATAATTTTTTTTTTCATAACTAAACTTCTTTCATCCAGACTATACTGTCGGTTCCGTAGTTGCATCGGATCGGCCTTTTGAGGCTCGCGGTCTTTACCGCCGGTCGGGAATTTCGCCCTGCCCTGAAATTTATTTTCGGCGCAAATGTATAAAAAAAAATTACAATTTTATAAATTTGCAGAATGAAACGATTTGCATTATTGTTGTCGGCCATTATGATTCTGGTCGGTTGTGAAGCTCCCTCTGCCGGAAGCGGATCTCTCGAAGGTATTGTATATCTAAAAGATAATCCTGACAAAACATTACAAATGGTATCGGTCATCTACGGAGATTCTGCGACCTATACAAATCAGGACGGATTCTTCCGATATGACACCATTCCGGAAGGTCTTCAAGGGGTAACATTCAAAAAAGATGGTTATTTCAATGTGGTAAAACAATTGAACATCGTCAGAGATATTGTCAATACCACTACAGTCGAGATGGAACTTTCCCGCTGCGGTTGGGCTGTAGGAAATCTTGATTCCTATTTCGGCACAATCCTGCGAACCACCAACGGAGGCGACTCCTGGGTCAGACAAGGGGCTCCTTCCATTATTCCGGAGGTCAATCTTATTGATGTCTGCACAATCAGCGATAACGAATGTTTCATCGTTGGAGAGCCCGATACCATTCACCGCAAATCGACCATTCTCCACACAACTGACGGAGGAAATCAGTGGACAAATGTTGCCTCGCAATCTATTCCATTGGTTTCATACGGCTCGATAATCAGCAAAAACGGCAAGAACATCTGGTGTGCATCCAACGACTCTTCTGTAATCATCCTTTCATCTGATGCAGGAAAGAGCTGGAAACTATCTATCAATTCCGATAATATGAAATATTACTCAGCCATCACCACTTACGACGGTACAAATATCTGGGCTTGCGGAATGGCAAGAGAAGGTGGTGCAGCAGTGGAATACTCTGCCGACGGAGGTGCATCGTGGGAATTTATCCCTATCGCAACAAGTTCCGGATTACAAGCTGCTACCGATATTTACTCGGACATCTACGGCACAATATTCCTGACCGGAAACATAGGACTCGGACTTATGACAAGTGATGATATGGGACATACCTGGAAAAGTGTAGAGGCTTTGGGAAGCGGAAACTCTCTATACACCCTCTCCGCCTACGAAAATACAAAAGTATGGACAGCCTCCGAGGCAGGTACATTGTACTACTATGCCGACAATGGCCAGTTCAGAAACTCATTCCCTCAGACCGTTGATAATACATCGTATGTAAAAGATATATCATTCCTTCGCGACGGACTATCAGGAGCAGCCATCATAACAGCTGCAGATAACCATAGTTCATCTATTATCTACACCACCGACGGAGGTGTAAATTGGAATGAAAGCACCATTCCCTATAATTTTATTATGAAAAACATAGATTTTGTAGGTGGAAACAACTAATTCCGAAATTGTGGCACAGTGTTTGCAAAAGATTAATACGGATAGTTTTCATAACCCAATATTTTTTGGTTTCATAGGTTAAGTTTTAGGTTAAGTACAAGTCGAGCGCCCGCTGTGAAGCGAGGCGCTCATTCTTTTTATACGAATCTATATGAAAAAAGAGCAACCGGCAAATGAAGCCTGAGTCACTCTTCAATCATCTTTTATCTATAGTGTTTTTGCTCTAATTCCCGTTTTCTTTGCTCTGAAGTTCCAAGCAGTTGGCAGGGGTATTTACTGCCGCTTCCACCATATTGTCCAATTTTGCCAAAATCGAATAGAAAGCATAATCGTCCAATGGAGAATATCGACCTACAAGTGCCTGAAGTTGGGTAAGAACTATATCCTTTGAAATCTTCCACTCGGCAGACTTCACCTCTACAGAATTGTCCTTCAGATATGAAATGAATCCCTCTTCCAAATCCAATGATGCCAAGAAAGAATTCAACTCTTCAATTTCCTCAATATTTCTCAATTGTCTGCGATACTTGTCTGCCAACAAAGAAGAATATTTGATTGTATATGCCTGACGGTTGATTTTCACCAACAAATCGGTCACTCCCACCGTATCTATTGGGACAAATATATCAGGGGTGATTCCTCCACCGCCATAAACAACTCTTCCCGAAACTGTAGAATATTTCAAAGAATCGATTTTAGGAATACTGTCCACAGAGGTCATCTCTCCGTGAAGATACCTGTCATAAATATCTAGAGCATACTCCTGTTGGGAATCTGAATCGTATGCCTTCTGGATACATCTTCCCGAAGGTGTGTAAAATCTTGCCACAGTCAGGCGAATACCCGAATTGTCTGAGAAATAGATAGGTTCCTGCACCACACCTTTTCCAAACGAGCGGCGACCGATAATCACAGCCCTGTCATTGTCCTGCATAGCCCCTGCAAAAATCTCACTCGAGGAGGCACTGTTCTGATTTACCAGCACCATAAGATCGAGGTCTTTGCAAATCCCCTCTCCGGTAGCTTTGAACTCCTCTTTAGGACGGTGCAAACCCTCCATATAGACTATCATCTCCCCTTTTTGAAGAAACTCATTTGATATGTATAGAGCCTGGTCGAGATAGCCTCCGGTATTATCCTGCAGGTCAAAAATAAGTTTGGTCATTCCCGCCTCGAGCAAATCTGCCACCTGTTCACGGAACTCCTTATAGGAAGTTCTGGTAAACTTGGTCAGCTTCATATAGCCTGTGGTATCGTTAATCATATACGCCACATCTATACTCTTTACTGGAATTTTAGCTCTGGTAATTTCAAAATCAACCACTTCATTTTCGCGCAAAATCTCAAGTTTAACCTTTGTTCCGGAAACACCTCTCATCTTTGCGACCAATGAATCCTGATCCACCTTAACTCCTGCAACGGTATCTCCATCCACGCTCAAAATCCTGTCTCCAGGAATAAGTCCTGCCCTTTCGGAAGGTCCGCCGGATATAACACTTATCACAATGGCTGTATCCTGAGGAATGTTGAATGTGATTCCGATTCCGTCAAAATTACCTTGCAACTCTTCAGTTGCCTCTTCAAGGTTCTTGGGAGGAAGATATACCGAGTGAGGATCCAGTTTTTCCAAAAGTTTCGGAAGGATTTCCTCGGTAATCGCCTTGCCGTCAACCTCATCTACATAATTCTGATCTATCTGAGAGAGAACCAGTTGCAATTTGGCCCAACTTCCCTGAGGTATATAGTGCTGAGGAGTACGCATCATATCGGAAATTCTGGTAATCAGACTTCCCAACACAATCATAACGACAGACAATATGACCAATTTCAGTACCTTCTTGCTATCTCCCATATCGAACTTTATTGAAAATCGTATTTGGTAACTTCAATACCTGCGCGCTCAAGCAATTCAATGCCGTCACGCACACGGTATTCAATCATATAAACCACACGCTTGATTCCGGCTTGAATAATCAGTTTGGAACACTCCAGACACGGAGCATCAGTAACATAAAGGGTCGCCCCTTCGCTGTTATTGCCCGATTTTGCAATTTTGGAAATGGCATTAGCCTCTGCGTGAAGAACATAAGGTTTGGTTTTTCCTGTAACCTCATCTTCGCATATATTCTCAAAGCCTGAAGGAGTTCCATTGAATCCGTCAGAAATAATCATTCTGTCCTTGACCAATATCGCTCCAACCTTTCGTCTGGTACAATAAGAGTTTCTTGCCCAAACCTTGGCCATTTCAAGATAACTTCTGTCAAATTGTTCCTGCTTCTTATCCATCGGAGTTCAATTAATCATTTGAGCGTTGGTACAAA
>JAZRBT010000152.1:0-2925 GCA_045635245.1 Candidatus Coprenecus sp. | reverse complement strand
ATAATGAAAGAATAAAGGTGATCATATTCGTATTTCTAATTTGATGCAAAAATATGATATTTATCTTTTATGTGTCAACTATTTTGAGTATCTTTGATTGATTTACACTTAAAACATTTAGATTATGGCCGAAAGAATAACTATTATTGACTTTGTTGATAAATATACAAAGATGTATTCTCAGGATACCTTTATCAGAGAAAAACTTAATGGTAAGTGGGAAGAGACATCTTTTGAAAATACTCGCAAGGAGGGTCGTGTTCTGGCAGCAGCATTTATGAGTTTGGGTTTGAATAAAGGTGAGAGAGTGGCTCTATTGTCAGAAGGACGAAAATTATGGGTTATAGGTGAACTTGGAATTTTGTATGCAGGGGGTGTCGATGTTCCCCTTTCAATAAAACTTGAAGAGAGCAATGATTTGTTGTTCAGAATCAACCACTCTGACAGCCGTTTTGTGGTGGTTTCACAACAACAGTTGCCCAAAATCCGTAAAATTCTTGCAGATACTCCCCAGGTGGAAAAAGTGATTGTTCTTGATGACTTGAAAGAGTATGGGGAAAAGGAGATCGGTATCTCTGATTTTATTGCTCTTGGAGAAAAATATCTTGCTGAAAATGAAGCTCTTTTGGATGAGCGTTCTCGTTCTATCGGACCTGATGATTATGCAAATATAAGCTATACTTCGGGTACAACAGCCGATCCTAAAGGGGTGGTGCTGACTCATCGAAATTATACTGCGAATGTGGAACAGGGTTCTTCTGTGATAAATATAGGAAAAGGTGATGTGATGTTAATTTTGCTTCCATTGGACCACTGTTTTGCTCACGTGGCAGGATTTTACACAATGATGATGTATGGTGGAAGTATTGCTACTGTTCCTGTCGGAAAGAATCCTTTGGCAACTTTGAAAAATGTTCCTACAGCCATTAAGGAGGTGCGTCCGATGGTGATGCTTTCAGTTCCTGCATTGGCAAGAAATTTCAAGAAAAATGTCGATACAGCGATTGCAGCCAAAGGTGCAAAAGTGGAAAAATTGTATCAGTTTGCGTTGAAAAATGCGATTGCATACAATAAGGAATACAACAATCGTGGTGGAATTTTGAACTGGTGGAGAAAACCTCTGATGTGGGCTTTCGATAAAATAATTTTCTCGACAGTGCGTCAAAATTTTGGTGGACGTATGAAATTCTTTGTAGGAGGCGGTGCTTTGCTTGACATTGAACTTCAAAGATATTTCTGCGCAATCGGAATTCCTATGTTCCAGGGTTATGGTCTTTCAGAGGCAACTCCAATCATTTGTGCAAACTCAATGGGACACGCTATTTTCGGATCTTCGGGTCGTGTGGTGAAACCAATGGATATTAAAATCTGTGACGACGAAGGTAAAGAGGTTGCTCCAGGTGTGCGTGGAGAGATTGTAATCCGTGGTGAAAATGTGATGGCAGGTTATTGGAAAAATCCCGAATCTACAGCCAAAACCATTATCGACGGCTGGTTGCATACAGGTGATATGGGGTATATGATGGCTGATAAGGAGTATTTATGGGTGACCGGCAGATTCAAGTCTTTGTTGATTTCGTCTGATGGTGAAAAATATAGTCCAGAAGGATTTGAGGATTCGTTGACAGATGGTTCAAAATATATTGACAATACCATTTTGCACAATAATCAGTCACCTTATACTATTGCGTTGATTGTTCCAAACAAGGACGCTTTGAGAGATTATGTTCGTAAGAGTGCTCCCGGAGTGGATCCTGAAAGTGAGCAAGGTAAGAAGTTGATGCTCGACAAGATCCAGGAAGAGGTGAATGCTTATAAGACAGGTGGAGCCAAAGGTGGAATGTTCCCTGACAGATGGCTTCCTGCAGCTTTGGCAGTTCTTCCTGAACCTTTCACTGAGCAAAACGGACTTGTCAACAGTACAATGAAAGTCGTTCGTGCGAAAGTCGAAAAGTATTATGAAGACCGCATAGAATTTGCTTATACACCAGAAGGAAAAGAGTTGCACAATGCTCAAAATATTGCTTCTGTTTAATGTCTATTCAATATGTTTGGATTTCGGCTGAAATTTGACAGAAAAGTCTCCCGGCCGGAATGCATATAATAAAATATCATAGTTACTGCCCCGGATGCTTTATCTGCATTGGGGCAGTTTTTTATTCGCTTTTGAAAATGGTGTCGGAGAAATGCTTGGGTGCTTATTCGCAATTGTCGGTAGTGGTCAGCAGGGTGTGTAGAGAGGGGAGAAGCAGGATGTCGGCAGGAAGCCATTCAAGGGTGTCCAGCTCCTCTTTTGTAATCCATTTTGCACTTAGGTGCTCGTGTAATTCAATAGATTCAGCGGTGGTCGAACATTGGTAGCAATGCATTGTGAGATGGAATGTTGGATATTGATACTCAATTGTTAAAACAAAGTTGTTAATGTTGATATCAATGCCCAGTTCCTCTTTAATTTCGCGAGATAGAGCTTGCGGGTGATTCTCTCCGGGCTCTATTTTTCCACCCGGGAATTCCCAAAATCCTTTGTGCTCTCCATAGCCCCTTTGGGTGGCAAGGATTCTGTCTCCATCTTTAATAATTGCTGCTACAACCTCTATCTTTTTCATCCTTTCTTTTTTGTAAGTTGTTCTTTAATCTTGTATAATCCTTGAATCTCCTTTAAATGGCGGGGCTGTTATTTTAATTATAATTTCTTTTGGGATTTTTTGGGAACCATCCTTTGTTGACTCTTTCACGTTGCTCGAAGATTTCCAATATAGTCCAAAATGAGGAGAAGGCGAATACTCCCAATATGGCAGAAAGGAGAATGTTTTGCACAAGAATGGATCCTGCTGCACCAGCGATGCCGAGAATGAGAAACCACCACCAGCATTTTGTTCCGAAATAGTATTCACATTTGATTACAACGGGGTGAAACAGCCCTAT
>JAZRBT010000151.1:0-4278 GCA_045635245.1 Candidatus Coprenecus sp. | reverse complement strand
CATAACCTATCCATTTAAAACACTGGTTATCTCCTGCTGGGTATCTCTCAAAGAATTTCTACAGAACTGGATCAGGAGAGTCGATTCTTTTACCTTTTCGAGAATCTGTTCTACAGGCACTTTCGGATCCTCAATTTCCACTACAAGTTCATTTAGTCTTGCAAGAGCCTGCTGATATGTCATATTGTTAATTTGTTCACTCATAGTCTGTCATTTTTTGTTGTTCAACTTTGTTTATCGTACATTCTACGATACCATCTTCAAATACAATTTTCAGTCCATTTCCCACCTGAAGTCCCTCCACTGAAAGAATTTTCCCATCTTGCCCCATCACCAGAGAATAACCCATTTTGAGTATCGACAACGGATTCCCTTTTTTTATACGCATCTCCATCATATCCAGAGCATTGAACTCCTTTAGAAACTTTGTCCGGACTGCATTTTCGATCTTTGACTCCTTATCTTTCAAAGCCAGCTCCGCTGCCGAGATTTTATTGGTTATTGCCATAGAAATTCTCGATGAGATACTCAGCAGAGAAGAGTCCTCCGCCACAAATGCCTCAACTATGAAATCGGCAAGAGCTGTGGGAGTTTTCACAGATACCGCAGAGACCATATCACAAATATGGAAATCTCTGTCGTGACCTATGGCGCTCATCACCGGAATCGGAAACTGTGCGATATGGGAGCACATCTGATAATCGTCAAAGCAGAGCAAATCTGCCACCGAGCCTCCCCCTCTGAGAATCAGAACCGCATCATAATATACTCCAGACTCGAGATCTGAAGCGATTTCATCCAGACTGGAAATAATTCCGGCAGGAGCAGTTGCCCCCTGCATCGGAGCGCTGTATAGGGTTGTATAAAACTTGAAACCATACGGATTTTTGTGCAAATGCTCCATAAAATCGCCATAACCCGCAGCCCCCTCGGCTGAAATCACTGCAAAATGTTTTGGAAGTTTTGACAGGGGCAAAGAACTGTTCATATCCATAAGCCCTTCCCGGGTGAGTCTGTCGATAGTCTGCTGACGCAAAATTTCCATTTCCCCGATTGTAAACATTGGATCGATATCATAAACTATCAGACTCAGTCCATACATTTCGGAATATTGCACCTGAACTTGCAACAGAACAGACATTCCGGGAGAAAGTTTCTTTCCCGTAGTCTGTTCAAAAAATGGAGAGAGGATTCTCCAGCGGGAATTCCATATTATGGCAGAGCATTTTGCCTTGAAAAAATTGCCATTGTCACCCTTGTCCACAAGATCGAGATAGCAGTGACCGCTCAGGTGCCCTTTCAACTCGTGAATCTCACATTTTACCCAATATTTTTCGGATAAAGAGGACTCCAAAGCACCCTTTATCTTTTGTTGCAAATCATATAAAGAAATCCCTTTGTTCATTATTTTACAAATTTACTATAAATTTTGTATTTTTGTCCGCTAATATGAAAATCTCGAATTCAACATTTGTAGGCAGCTGCCAAAGAGTAGAGGACAAACCCAAAAGAAGAGCTCCCGAATTTGCATTTATCGGACGCTCGAATGTTGGTAAATCCTCTCTTATCAATATGTTATGTGCTAAGAAAGACCTGGCACGCACTTCTGCGATGCCCGGCAAGACTGTATTGATCAATCACTTTATCATCAACGACAGCTGGTATCTTGTCGATTTGCCCGGATACGGTTTTGCCAAACTTTCAAAAGTAAAGCAACAGCAACTCAAAAAAATGATTCAGGACTATGTCGGAAAATCAGAAGAGTTGGCAATGCTTTTCATCCTTATCGACTCCAGACACAAACTTATGGAAATCGACAAGAACTTCATCGAAGCGGTAGCGCAGGCAGGAGTCAGATTTTCAGTAATTTTCACCAAATGCGACAAACTTTCCAAGAGTGAATTGGCGAGAATAACCGGCGGAAACATTGCTCAAATCTCTCCCTTGGGAGAAGATATCAGTTTCTTCACCACCTCTTCCGAGAAGAATATCGGCAGAGACGAAATACTTGATTACATTGAAAATATACTAAATAACATTCCAAAATACTAACTACATGGAACACACTCACACTATCAAAATCTTTTCTTGCAGAGGTTCAAGATATCTTGCAGAAAAAATTGCAAAGTCTTTGGGACTTGACCTTGGTGATTCAATTGTAACAGAATTCAGCGACGGAGAATTCCAACCCGCATTCAACGAATCGGTTCGTGGTGCTACCATCTTCATCGTACAATCGACCTTCCCTCCTATTGAGAATCTTTTCGAGCTGTTGTTGCTTATTGACGCAGCCAGAAGAGCTTCTGCTTACAAAGTAATCGCAGTTATGCCTTACTTCGGATGGGCCCGCCAAGACAGAAAAGACCGTCCAAGAGTATCAATTGGTGCAAAATTGGTAGCAAACCTTCTTCAGGCAGCCGGTTGCGACAGAGTTATGACTATCGACCTGCACGCTGACCAAATCCAAGGTTTCTTCGATTTCCCTGTTGACCATATCCACGCAAGTTCAATCCTTCTTCCTTATTTGAGAGAGATGAAACTTGAAAACCTTTCAATTGCAGCTCCTGATATGGGTGGTGCCAAGAGAGCAAACTCATACTCACGCCAATTGGAATGTCCTCTTATCATTTGTCACAAATCGAGAACAAGGCCAAATGTGGTTGGTTCAATGACCGCTATCGGAGACGTTGAAGGTAGAAACATTGTAATCGTTGACGATATGATTGACACAGCCGGAACCATTACCAAAGCAGCTGATATGTTGATGGAAAAAGGTGCTGCAAGTGTCAGAGTTATCGCTACTCACGCTGTATTCTCAGGACAAGCTTATGAGAGAATTGCAAAATCATCTATCAAAGAAGTGGTTGTAACAGACACTATTCCTTTGAGAGCTCCCGAAGGCACTGACACCTCGAAGATTACAGTTCTTTCTGTAGCGAAAGTATTTGCTGAAGTTATTGACAAAGTTTACAACTTCAGATCAATCAGTGATTCTTATGGATTCTAAAAATATCAATTTGACATCTTTAGAAAATATAGCATCAATACATCAACGCTTAATTGCCTCCCTGCGCTCTTTTTTCAAGAAAGCAGGGATGCAGAAAGCGGTATTGGGCCTTTCCGGAGGGATTGACTCAGCTGTAGTGGCTGCATTGGCTGCTGAAGCACTGGGAAGTGAGAATGTTACAGGTATCATTATGCCCTCGGCATTCTCGACACTTCACTCTGTAACTGATGCTGTAGATTTGGCAGAGAACCTGAACATAAAGCACTATATCATTCCTATTGAGAAGATATACGACAAAGTGCTCAAGGAGATTAATCCATTCTTTGAAGGTGAAAACTATTGGGACAATACCCAGGAGAACCTTCAGGCCCGAATCAGAGGTATGATTCTAATGGCTTTCTCCAACAGAAGAGGCGCTCTGCTTTTGAACACTTCCAACAAAAGTGAACTTGCTGTCGGTTATGGTACACTTTACGGAGACCTTGCCGGTGCATTGATGGTGATTGCAGACATTTACAAACTACAAGTATATGCTCTTGCAGACTATATCAACACCCATAAAGAGATAATACCTTTTTCTACCATATCGAAAGCTCCTTCAGCAGAGCTTCGTGAAGATCAGAAGGATACTGACTCCCTACCCGATTATTCAGTTTTGGACCCTGTCCTTTACAGATTGGTGGAGATGGGAGAAACTCCCGAAGAGATTATCGGAAGCGGAGTGGCACGCGAATTGGTAGAAAGAATCACTACACTTAAAAAGGGTGCATCATTCAAAGGGGCACAAATGCCTCCTGTAATCAAAATAACCGACAAACCATTGCTTGAGAAGAGCAAATGGGTAACAACAGAATAACAGAGATATGAAATTTTTTCTTGCCATACTGGTTTTTGTAGGAATTGCCATTTTCCTGATGTGTTTCAATATCATTTTCCGCAAGAACGGACAATTTCCCGACAGTGAGATCGGGCACAACAAGGAGATGAGAAAAAGAGGAATCGTATGTGCAAAGGAAGATGAATTGAAAATATGGGGAAAGAAAAACAAATCGGGAGTCCCCTCCTGCGACGGTTTTTCCTGCTCCGACTGCTCTGCCACAAGTTGCGGCAGTAACAACAAAGAATAATTGTAGAAGATATGAGTTTAGTAGCTATTGTAGGTCGTCCCAATGTAGGTAAATCGACCCTTTTTAACCGCCTTGTCGGAATGAGACAAGCGATTGTAGATGACACAGCAGGTGTAACCCGTGACCGCCACTACGGAAAATGTG
>JAZRBT010000150.1:0-4691 GCA_045635245.1 Candidatus Coprenecus sp. | reverse complement strand
GGTTTGAACTGGTATAGGAAAGCGGCTGAATTGGGATCTGCAGTGGCCTCTTACAATTATGCCGTTCTTGGTTATAAGTCTGTTGAAGAGGATATTGATGTATATTTTGCAGCAAGAAAGTATATGGAATATGCTCTTGATAATCGTAAATTACTGAGTAAGGGAGCATCAGCTAAGATTGACGAAGAGTATAAGAGACTTTTTGAGACTCTGTCGGAAAAGGAACTGAAGGGCAAGACTGGGCATATTCTGCATAACAAAGGATTGGATTTTGAATTTGGAAGGAATGGAATGCCTAAAAATCCGAAAGAGGCACAGAGGTGGTATCGTGCAGCTTATGCAATTTTTCTGAAGGAAAGTCAAAGCAATAACAGTATTGCGATGAATAATCTGGCGATATGCTATTATTCGGGCCAGGGATGTGTGAAAGACAGGGAAAAGGCGAGGGAATATCTGATTAAATCGCGGGAACTCGGACACAGTCCGGCTGAAACTCTTTTGTACAAGTGGTTTCCTGATCAAAAGGAATTGGATTCAATCAATAAAATCAAGTCAGATGCCGATTCTGATTCTCCTTCTGAGGATGCTTTGATAGAAATGGCTCTCTATTATCTTGATAGAGAGGATGCTGAGAAGGCTGTTGCTTATGCCAAGAAGGCTATTAATTTACATAATTCTGCCGATGGAAGGGTAATTTATGGTATCGTTTCCGAATTTGGATTGAAACCTTACAAACAGAATATCCAATATGTAGACAGTACATATTACAATGCAGTGAATGCTAAAAATGGACCTACCCGTCCACGTCTGCAATATGTTGTGGCTGAATTCTGTTTGAAAATTCTTCTCTCCTGGAATGGTTCTGAATCTGAGTATGGCTCCCAATATATTTTAAAGGAACATGCTTTTCCCGGCAAGAACAGTTATGTTGAAACAATGGGAAAATATGTTCAGGCTGCTATCTCTCAGAATTATTACAAAGCGTATGAGCTGGATGGTTACATAAATTTCAAATTTGGAGATAATAAGGAAGCTATTAAATACCTCAAAATAGCTTTAGATAATGGAGTTACCTCTGCAGCTGCTTATTTGGGTATGATTTATTATGATGATGATATTGAAAAGGGAATCTATTATTTTGAGCATTTTATAGATAATCCCCACGATAAAGTATCGGCTAAGTTGGAGGAAACGTGTCATTTGTTGACAGCAGGATATTATCAGAATAGAGGAAATGATTCTAAATACAGAAAATATCTTGAAGGATGTTGTGAATTGGGAAATAGTGCATCCAAGTATAATCTGATAAGGCATTTAGCTTTAGGGGAGCGCGGATATGAGATTGACTATCCAAGAGCTAAGAAAATGTGTTTGGAAATGATGGATGACCCTACTTATGGTTCAATGGTTCGGGAACTTATGAAACTGCTTTAAGGGTGTATGGCGGTTACCAGTTGAAGATATTTCTGAGTATCCACCAGGATAGTATCAATATGATTATTCCCCATTTGAGAATCTTTGATGAGGAAAGATTTTTCAAGTGGGGGTATTTTTTCTTTAGTGGTATGGATGCTATCAGATAAATTGCCAATAATGGGAGAATAACCATTATAAAGGCGTTGTATGAGAATGCCTTAGAGAAATTCAGGTTCAGTATTTCGTGTAGAGCCCTCTGGCTGCCGCATCCCGGACATTTGAGTGAAGTCAGAGCAAAGAACGGACATTTTGGAAATGGGTTTGATGCCGGGTCCATCATTCCATATAGCACCAAAAGAATTAAGGCGGTAATGATACCAAGTATTATTACCACCTTTTTTATATTGTATGATTTTGAGTCTTGCACCGTTCAATAGGGTGTTATTTGCCCAAAATCATCATTACCTCGTTGAATTTCTTGTAGTTGTATTCGTAGGTTCTTCTTTTTGCTGTGAAAATGTCAATCAGCCACCATATGCCACCTCCCCAACAAATCAGAACTTTGATAATACCTAGTACAACATCATTCAAAAAGAATCTTTCCAATCCCAAAAAGATTGCGATAATCAGAATGATAGATGGTTTCTGTAGATTCATTGACATAAGAATAGGTGCCTGCGAATCGTCAAGGTTACTGATTCTTCTTTGTACATCCATAATGGAATTGGTATCAAAACATTCTCCGTATTTGATAATAAATGCTTGGACAAGTTCGGGTTTCATATTGTTTGATTTTATAAGTGTGTCTCTTTTGTTTACTGATTGGTGAACAGGGTTTCAAACTGCTACAGTTTTTAATGGTTGTTGCAATCATCTCTCAAATATAATTATTTAATTGCAAAAAACCTTGTATCACTCTATAAATCGGATATGTAAATTTAATGCGAGGTAGATTTATAATTTGATTTTTTTATAATATGTGATTGATTGGATTTCTAAAACATTTACGTTTAGTGACAAAATAAATTTATAGTATTGAAAAATATATTACTTTCGCCAAATATATTGATTATTATGAAAAAGCAATTTGTAAATTATGCTACTGTAGCGGTAGGGGTGATTGGGTTATTTCTTGTAACTGTTGGAATTATTAATACATATTATACCTTGGGAGTAGGTGTGAAGGAATTCCAAATAGCTTCAAATGCAATTAAATTTTATAATAAGAATCGGGAAAATTTTAATTCCAAGGTCAGTATGCTCAGCCACTTTTGCTTATTTCCCAACGAGGTTCTGATAGGGGATACAGAAAGTCTGGAGTTGGAGAATGTGTCCCCCGTGGCTTTTGGCTATGATGAGTTATATCTCGAAGAGATTATTTCGTATGATATGCTTTCCAGAGATCTGTTGAGAGATATCAATAAATATGCCAGAGTGAGGATTTATTGTCCCGAGACAAATCGCGAAATCCTTATATACAAGCAATCAAATGGAAGTAATATTCATCGGATTGTCTTCTGATGATTATTAATTGAAAATGCCCCGAATCTTCTGAAGTGGCTCTTCATCGGAATCGGGGCGATTTTATGGTATGTCATTAATTTCTCTCAGTTAGTTGGAACCATATTTCGAGAATGGACAAAGTGCTATGACATAAAGTGCTCCATATCTGGTGTCACCTGTCAGTTTAAGGTATTTGTCGCTTCCGTTGTGGCTTACAGTGTACTCGTTAAGTTTTGGAGTTTTGGGTTCTGTTGTCAAATCGTCTGAGTCAGTAATCCAAAGTTTTGTAACAAGTCCCGTGCTGTTGTCAATTTCATATCCCCAAAGAGTGGTTGCGTGAAGCAATCCTCCGTTTGAGTTTAGTGAAACTGTCATCGATGCAGCTCCGCGACTCATAAACAATGTTACAAATTCAGAGAATGTTTTATGGTATTGTGATGCATCCACACCTGACCAGGGACCCCAGTTACTATATGCAAGGAATTCTCCCACATACAGGTCTGAGAAGTTTATGTAGCTGTATTCGTGGTACATATATGGATATGCGACGGTAGCAAAAGTTCCGTTCCAGTAGTTACCGCCGGTTAGTGGATATGCTATTGTACCTGCCTGAAGTGATTCGTCAAGGTTTTTGCCTTCAAAATACCAGGCAATACCTGTGGTTACATTACCACCTTTGGAATTGTTCCAGTTGTCGTGATAGATATCCATAAGTGCCAATTCGTATGTTCTTTCTGCGTAGTCGTTATAAACTGTTCCGGGACCTGTAACTGCAGTAGAAGGAAGTGTGTGACCTGCAGCAACATAGCGGTCTTGCCACCATTCGATAAGGTTTGCAGAAGCTGCTGCCCAACACATATTTATATCACCATTGCGGCTGCCGTCGCCAATTTTGTTTACATCGTACCATCCTGAAGTCCGGGTAACTCCTTCAGCAAATACAATTGATGTACCTGTGCTGGATGTAGGCTCGGCTGTGATGGTTACTTCATTGGATGTAGAGTTGCCATAAGTTGCATAGAATGTGTATGTTCCGGGGGTAACTGTACTGAAAATAGAACCATTCAGAGTTGCACCGTTTTTGATATGAATGGTCACTTCAGAGGTCATATCGGTACCTGCAGAAGTTTCGGTGAACTGTGTGTAGTCTGAGCCATTAGCGGTAATTGTGGACTTGGATGCAGTGATTTCCAAAGGAATATCCTCCTGTGGCTTTTCGGTTGCTGTAACTTTTATAGTGTTTGAATAAAAGCCTTGGTATTCAGCGCAGAAAGTATATTCTCCGGCAGTGATGGTAGAAAAGATGTTGCTTTCAAGGGCATTTTCATCGTTTACAATGATGTTGCTCTGAGATGTTACGTCTGCTCCGTCAGCTTTTACAGTAAATGTCGCTTTGGACTCTCCGTCTGCTACAATTGTTTGAGTGTCAACACTCAATACAACATCGATCTGAGGCTCTTCGTTGAATGTCACAAGGATATTGTTTGATTTGTCCTCACCGCTCATAGCATAGAATGTATATTCTCCGGCATTGGAAGTGGTGAAGGTGTTGCCCTCGATGGGGGTATTTCCTGCAGCATTGTAGATCTGGCTTTCGTCTGTGATATCTTCATCGTTGCAAATGACAGTAAATGTGATGGTTTCATTTACAAATAGAGATGTTGCAGAAACAGTCAGTTCGATAACTCTTGTCTCTGGAGTAACCTCTTTTGCCACTACCTCTATCTCATTTGAGACCACTTCGCCATTTTTAGCGTAGAATTTATATGTAC
>JAZRBT010000149.1:0-5348 GCA_045635245.1 Candidatus Coprenecus sp. | reverse complement strand
ATCTGCGGTGGTGCATTCGAGGGTATCGAGAAGAAGATCGCACAAAGATTGAACACTTCCGTTGTCGGATACGGCGCTTCTGCCAAATCCAACAAGATTGACAAAGAAAATCTGTTGAAATATATTGCTCCTCAGGATTTGCGTTCGTATGGTCTGATTCCGGAGATTGTAGGTCGTATGCCTGTAGTGACATATCTTAATCCTCTGGACAAGGAGGCACTTCTTAGAATATTGGTAGAGCCTAAAAATGCTCTTGTAAAACAATACGAGAAGCTTTTTGATCTGGAAGGGGTGAAACTTACTATAAATCAAGATGTTCTCGAATTTATAGTGGATACTGCACTACGATACAAACTCGGAGCAAGGGGACTTCGCTCTATCTGTGAAGCAATAATGCTTGACCCTATGTATGAAACACCCGGATCAAGCATTAAAGAAGTAGTTATTGATTTGGATTTTGCTAAGGAAAAAGTTAGCAATATCACATCCACATTAATCTAAAAGTTTTCTCATATCGTCAGCCATCTCTTTGGCTTTGATACCGGCAACTTGGGCAAAATCTTCTCCTGTAGAGGCGTAGATGATTGCCCTTGATGAGTTTACAATCAGTCCGCAATGTGAGTTAAGACCATATTTGGCAACCTCTTCAAGAGAGCCTCCTTGAGCACCCACTCCGGGAACCAAAAGGAAATTGTCGGGACAATACTTTCTGATTTCTGCCAATTTCTCAGGGCGGGTAGCACCAACTACGAACATAAGTTTCTCTCTGCTGTCTGAGAAATTCTCATCTACATAACTGATATTCTTTCTGATAACAGTCTCAAACAGAGGGGTTCCATTGTATTCCAATGTCTCAAACTCCTCAGCAGATGCATTTGAAGTCAAAGCCAGAACAACACTCCATTTTCCTTCATATTTAAGGAATGGTGAGATCGAATCGCTACCCATATATGGAGCCAGAGTAACTGCATCCACATCCATTTTTTCAAAAAATGCACGGGCGTAAAGACCGGCGGTATTTCCAATATCTCCACGTTTGGCATCTAGGATAATCAGAATCTCGGGGTAGTTTTCTTTGATGTACTTGACTGTCTTTTCAAGTTGCATCCATCCCTGAGCCCCATCAGCCTCATAAAAAGCAGCATTTGGTTTGTATGCAATACAATAAGGTGCTGTAGCATCAATGATTGCTTTGTTAAACTCAAACAATGGTTCGGGCAATTCTCTCAAATGTGAGGGGATTTTGTTGATGTCGGTATCAAGACCCACACAAAGGAATGACCCTTTTTTCTCGATTTGTTGGTATAGTTCGGTATAGTTCATTAGTAGTATTTATAAAATAGTGCAATCGATTCCATACCTTTTTCAAATTGTGACAAAAGGTAACTTTCATTGGGTGAGTGGATGGTATCTCTTTCAAGGCCAAAACCAATCAATAGAGGGTCAACTCCGAGAATTTGTTGCATTTCTGCCAATACGGGGATAGAACCGCCACCTCTGCTTGGAACAGGCTCGATACCATAAACTTCTCCGATTGCTTTGGCAGCAGCCTTGTATGCATCAGAAGATATAGGGATAAGGAATCCGTTACCGCCGTGGTGAGTGGTTACTTTTACTCTTACACCCTTAGGAGTAATTGTTTTGATATGCTCTTCAAACAATTGGCTGATTTTTCTCCAATTCTGGTTGGGAACAAGTCTCATTGAGATTTTTGCAAAAGCTTTTGAAGGAAGAACTGTTTTGGCTCCTTCTCCGGTGAATCCACCCCAGATACCGTTTACATCAAGGCTTGGACGGATACCTGTTCTCTCAGGAGTAGAATATCCTTTTTCTCCGTTAACATCATCAATATCAAGGAATTCATTATATTCTTTAGCATCGAATGGAGCTTTTGCCAACATCGCTCTGTCTTCAGCAGAAAGTTCCACTACATCATCGTAGAAACCTTTGATGGTGATGCGTCCGTCTGCGTCGATAAGTCTGTCCACGATGGTACAAAGTGCATTCAAAGGATTTACCACTGCTCCGCCATAGTGACCGGAGTGAAGGTCTTTATTTGGACCATCCACTTCAAGTTCCATATAAGAAAGACCTCTCATACCGCAATTGATAGAAGGGGTTTTCTCGCCAATCATAGTGGTGTCTGAAACGAGCATAATATCACATTTAAGCATATCTTTGTGATCTTCAGCCCATTTCGCAAGGCTTGGAGAACCAATTTCCTCTTCACCTTCCAGGATGAATTTGATATTATGTCTTTGCAAACCTTTTCTTACGATATACTCAAATGCCTTGATGTGCATAAAAAGTTGTCCTTTGTCGTCGTTTGCACCTCTGGCATAGATAGCTTCGTTGCGAATTTCGGGTTGGAATGGATCTGAATGCCAAAGTTCGATAGGATCTACAGGTTGTACATCGTAGTGACCATATACAAGAATTGTCTTCAATGCAGGGTCAATGATTTTTTCACCATAAACGACAGGATGTCCTTCAGTAGGGAAAACATCAGCTTTGTCAGCACCTGCTGCTTTAAGCAATTCAGTAAGTTTCTCGGCACATCTGAACATATCGTCTTTGTGTGCTGTAGATGAACTTATCGAAGGTATTCTTAGAATTTCGAACAATTCATCCAAAAATCTCTCTCTGTTTTCTGCGTAGTATTGTTTCATTATCCTCTTTTTGTTAGTTCGGCAACAATAGTCTCACTTCCAACAACTTTATCGCCTATTTTTACATTAATTTTAGTGTCTAATGGTAGGAACAAATCGGCACGTGAACCAAATTTGATGAAGCCAATCTGTTCTCCTGCTTTGAAGGGTTTCTCATATTCTGCATAGCAGACAACTCTTCTGGCTACCAATCCTGCAATCTGGCGGCATAGAATTTCTGTACCATCCTCATTTTTCAAAACGATAGTGGTTCTTTCGTTTTTGGTAGAAGATTTGGGATGCCAGGCTGCAAGGTAATTGCCCGGATGATATCTGAAGAATGAGATAATTCCGGTAATGGGAGCCCAATTTATATGAACATTGAAGAACGACATAAAAATCGATACCTGAAGTCTTCTGTCGTGGAAGTATTCGTTCTCTTCAACTTCTTTAATGATTACAATTTTACCATCTGCAGGGGCAGTAACTTTATGTGAATCTCCTACAGGATGTCTGACGGGGTCTCTGAAGAATGCAATAAAGAAAATTGCAAAAATTACAGGAATGGCACTGATAATGCAAGTCCATACATTGACACCGTTGAAATAGAAAAGTGAGCCGGCAATCATTGCGGCAAATAGAACGGAGGTTAGAATAATCAGATTCCCTTCTTTGTGAATACGCATAATCGGTATTGTTTAGATAGTGGTTATAATAATATAGGCTACAGTTGCAGGAAAAGCAAAAAGTGCTCCGTCAAAGCGATCCAACAAGCCACCGTGACCGGGCATAATTTTTCCTGAATCTTTAACTCCAAAATTACGTTTTAATTGTGATTCTGCCAAATCTCCGAATGTACTTGTTACATTAATAATCAGAGACAGAATCATAACGTCCACAAGGGAGTAATTGAACAAGTTAAAGGCATATAGGGCGTATCCTGCTGCCAATGAGAGGAATAGACCACCAAAATAACCTTCCCACGACTTCTTGGGAGAGATCGAAGGGAACAATTTGTGGCCATTCTTTTGTCCGAAAGCAATACCGAAAAGGTATGCTCCCACATCAGATGCCCAGATGATAATCATTATACAGAGCAGTATCAGACCGTTGAAATTGTCTTTGGCATCGAATACCAGGAAGTTTGTCAATGCAAATGGTAGACTGATGTATATGATGGATGTCAGTGCAAATGGTAGGGCTTTATAACCATTTTCATCCTTGCAGTACAGTGCGCTGAGGATGATAACGGTAATAAGAACAGGAATGATCAGCAACCATTTTGGGTTCAAATCATACCCTACCATCAGGAATAAAATAAGGAAAAGGAGCAGGTTGGTAAAAACAGAAATTACCTGGGCGAGAATTTCTTTCTTGCCCAAGGTAATTCTAAGATATTCGTAACTCATAATTGCTATGACTAATGAGAAAATCACCCCGAATGCTATCGGATGCCATAGCAGTCCTGCTAAAAACAAGGCTGCAAATACTATTGCACTTGCTGTTCTGGTTAAGAAATTTCGCATTGTTTCTCTCCTCCTCGTTTTCCAAAAATGTTTTCAAGGTCTTCAGAGAAAATAACCTCTTTTTCCAAAAGCAGTTCGGCAAGTTTTGTAAAGCCGTCCATATTTTCTCTCAAAATTTCCAAAGCCTTTTTGTGAGCCGATTCGATAAATCCTTTAGCTTCGGCATCAATAAGTTCAGCTGTTTTTTCACTGTAAGGCTTTCCTACTGAATATCCGTTGCTTCCGGTAGAGTCGTAGAATGAGATATTTCCCACTTTGTCGCTCATTCCGAAATAGGTAACCATTGCATAAGCCTGTTTGGTCACTTTCTCCAAATCGCTCAGTGCGCCGGTGGAAATTCTTCCGTTGATGATTTCTTCTGCCGCTCTTCCTCCAAGAGTTGCCGCCATTTCATCCATCATCTGTTCGGTGGTGGTGAGCTGACGCTCTTCAGGAAGATACCAGGCTGCACCAAGGGCACTTCCGCGAGGGATGATTGTCACCTTCAAAAGAGGGTTGGCATTAGGAAGCAACCAACTTACAGTGGCGTGTCCCGCTTCGTGGAATGCGATGGTCCTTTTCTCTTGAGGGGAAATGATTTTGCTTCTTCTTTCCAATCCTCCCACTATGCGGTCGATAGCATCGAGAAAATCTTGTTTCTCAATGAATTTCTTATCTTTTCTGGCAGCGATGAGTGCCGCTTCGTTACATACATTTGCAATATCTGCACCCGAGAAACCCGGAGTTTGTTTTGCCAGAAATTCAATATCAAATCCTTCTGCAAGTTTGAGTTTTGCGCAATGGACTTTGAATATTTCAAGGCGTTCCTTCTGCTCGGGAAGATCCACGTGAATCTGGCGGTCAAAACGGCCTGCTCTCATAAGAGCCTTGTCCAAAATATCAGCGCGGTTGGTCGCAGCAAGGATAATAACCCCTGAGTTTGTACCGAAACCGTCCATCTCAGTCAAAAGTTGGTTCAATGTATTTTCTCTTTCATCATTTGACGAGAAACCTACATTCTTACTGCGGGCTCTTCCGACTGCATCAATTTCATCAATGAAAACAATACAGGGAGCTTTTTCTTTAGCCTGTCTGAAAAGGTCTCTTACGCGTGAAGCACCGACCCCTACAAACATTTCCACAAAGTCAGAACCTGAGATAGAGAAGAAAGGAACATTTGCCTCTCCTGCTACTG